>RFHH01000196.1 GCA_003696075.1 Acidobacteriota bacterium | reverse complement strand
GGCCTGGGTGGCCGCCGCCGCGGCCTTCCTCCTGGTCGTCGCCGGGGGTCTCGTCACCAGCCACGACGCGGGTCTGGCCGTCCCCGACTGGCCCAACACTTACGGCTACAACATGTTCCTCTATCCGCTCTCGCGGATGACGGGTGGAATCTATTTCGAGCACGCGCACCGGCTCCTGGGCTCGCTCGTCGGGCTTTGCACCCTCGCCCTGGCGCTGGTCGTCGGGCGTGCCGACCGCCGCCCCGCCGTGCGGGCCCTGATCGGCGGAGCGGTGGGCCTCGTGATCCTGCAGGGGATCCTCGGCGGGCTGCGGGTCACCGGGCGGTTCACGCTCAGCACGAATGCTGCCGAGCTGCGGCCGAGCCTGGCGCTGGCGGTCGTGCACGGCGTCACCGGCCAGCTTTTCTTCGCGCTGACCGTTCTCGTCGCCGCGGTGACCCATCCGCGCTGGAAGGCCGGCGCCCCTCCCCGCCGCTCCCATCGGGCCTCGGTCGAGCACCGGCTCGGCGCCGTGCTCGTGGGCCTGCTGGCCGGTCAGCTGCTGCTGGGGGCCTTCGTGAGGCACGAGGGACGCTTCGTGCTGGCGCACGTCGCGGTGGCCATGATCGTGGCGGCGGTGGCGCTGACGGCGGGAGCGCGCGCCTGGGGCCTGCATCCTGACGAGCGCACGCTCGGACGACTGGGACTCCTCGTGATCGTGCTCACCGGCCTCCAGGTTCTTCTCGGCTTCGCCGCGTTCGTGGTGACCCAGGCGGGACGCAGCGGTCCCGCTCCCTGGTACGAGGTTCTCTTCGCCACCGCGCACCAGGCGACCGGGGCGCTCCTGCTCGCCGCCGCGTCGCTGCTGGCGGCCTGGGGCCGCCGCCTGCTGAGGCCCGCAGGTCACTCGTAACGCGGAGGAGGAGGATGGGGCTCGCCGCGCGCAGCCTGCTCGCGATCGCCGCGCTGGCCGCGGCCCCGGGTCCGCTCGCGGTCTACGACGGGGAGTTCCGCGGCTACGCCCCCGTGGTCGATGGCGTGGAGCGGCCCGATCTGGCGGCCCGGGACGGGCGCTTGCCGGACGACCCGCGCGTCGCGGAGGGCCGCGCTCGCCGCGCGCTGCGACCGTTCTCCTTCGCGCGGTGGCTCGGACGGCTCTTCCACCGCCCCAGGGCGCGGTACGACCGGCCGCGCCGGAGCTGGCTTCGCCGCCGGGCGGTGGTGACGCGGATCGAGGTGCACGACCCGACGGGGGCGCCGGTGGCGGGGGCGAGGATCTACCGCTACCACGATCCCTCGTTCTACGCCGTCAACGACGACGAATCCGGCGCGCGGCTCTTCGGAAGACACCGCTACCTCCCGTACCCGTTCCCCGCCGCCCTGGCGCTGTCCTTCGTCGAGGCCAACGAGGAGCGGTGGATCGATTCGGGGATGGCGGAGGTGCGCGCCACCGGGCCCGACATCGACGACGCGCGCAACCCCTGGCGGCGCGACGATCGTTCCGCACCGCACGCGCCGATCGAGTTCGTGGGCGTCACGGACGAATCGGGGATCCTCACGGCGGTGGACGGTGTTTTCAACCTCCGCGACGGCGACCGGTTCCCGCTCGCGGTGGTGCCGTCCGCGCTGCGCGTGGGGTACATCGTGACGGCGCCCGGGTATCTCCCGGGGTTGAGCGAACGCCGCTTCGAGCGCGGCGGCCTGCGCGAGGAGCGCCACATCACCCTCCTGCCGGGGCCCGATCATGCACTGCTCGCATCGACGGCATTCCGGGCGGCGATGCAGCTCGCGGGGGAGATGGCGCTGCCCCCGGCGCCGGCACGAGCCTGGATCGAGGCGGCCCTGGACCGGCTCACGACGCTGCTGGGCACGGCCGCGGCCGGCGTTCCTCCCGAGCGGCGAGAGGCAGCGGTCGCCGAAGCGAAGGCCCGCCTGCTCGATCGGCTCCTCCGCCGGCTCCCGCGGGAGGCGCAGGTCGAAGCCGCCGCGCTCGCGGTCGAGCTCACGCCCGGCGCGGCCGTCCGCCGGGAGCGGCTCGGCGCGGCGCTCGCCCTCGCAGCCGGAGTCGGGCGTCACGTCGTCCCCTCCCGGGCCCCCGACCCCACCGAGGCCCGCGCTCGCGCGGAGCGCGAGCTGCGCCGGGCGCTGGCTTCCTCCCCCTATCTGCTCGAGGCGCCGGCGATCCTCGACCGCCTGCTCGCGGAGCGGGGAGCGCCGGCGGCCGAACGGCTGGCGATCGCGCGCGGCGTTTTCGAGAAGCTTCCGTTCGACCGATGGGCGCGGGCCCGCCTCGCCGTCTTCGCGTTGCGGGCGGGTCGCGATGCGGAGGCCGACGACCACCTGCGGTACACCTACGCGATGGTCCGGGGGATGGCGGGAGACCGCGAGCTGGCGGCCGCCCTCTCCGAGCGCTACTGGCGGCTGGGGCTGCCGGAGAAGGGCGCCTTCTTCGCGTTTCTCTTCTCCGGACGCGTTCCGGAGGCGCCCTTCGCGCGGCCGAGGTGACACCGACTCCGTCCGGGCCGGGCCACCGGCCGGCTCGCCGGATGTGAACCGCTTCCCCGATGGTGCGCTGTCGCGCCGGCGGGGCTCAGGGCCGGCTCGCCGCGCCGGGGCCGATCCGGTCGATCGCCTCCGGTCAACCCCGCCGCCCGGTCCCGATCAGCGCTGCAACAGGGCTCGCCACCAGCGCAGCCGCGGGGGTGGCGCATCCTCCGGCTCCGGCGGGGGCGGGGCGGCGACCGCCAGCGGGGCCGCGGCCACGGCGGGCGGGTCGGCGGCGGCCGGCTGGCCGTTCGCCCCCCGCTTGCGGCGG
>RFHH01000195.1 GCA_003696075.1 Acidobacteriota bacterium | reverse complement strand
GACGGGAGGGTGAGCCGCTACCGGGAAGCCCCCGCCGCGGTGCCGGGGCCGGCCGTTTGCGCCCCGCCGGCCGATGGGGGAGATTGAGGCCCTTCCGGCCCCCCGCCGAGGCGGCGGGAGCCGACCCTGGAGGAAGGACCCCATGACGAAAGGCAAGGCGCTCCTGCTGGCCCTCATCCTCGCGCTTCCGGCGACGGTCTCGGCCGCCCCCAAGACGTTCGAGGTCGATCCCGCCCACTCCAGCGTGGTCTTCAAGATCCGCCACCTGCTGACCAACGTGACCGGGAAGTTCAAGGAATTCCACGGAACGATCGTGTACGACGCGGAGGATCCCTCGGGCTCGTCGGTCGAGTTCACCGTGGAGGCGAAGAGCATCGACACCGGGGTCGCCAAGCGCGACGGCCACCTGCGCTCGCCCGATTTCTTCGACGTGGCGCGTTACCCGGCGATCACGTTCAAGAGCAAGAAGGTGGCCCCCGGCAAGGACGGCATGCTCCTCGTGACCGGAGATCTGACGCTGCACGGCGTGACCAAGGAGATCACGGTCCCGGTCGAGGTGCTCGGCGTCATCGACAGTCCCTTCGGCGTCCGAGCGGGGTTCGAAACGCACTTCACGATCGACCGGCAGGACTTCGGCATCAACTGGAACAAGGCTCTCGATCAGGGTGGTGTGGTCCTCGGCAACGAGGTCGCCATCGAGATCTCGGTCGAGGCCGCGGCCCACTGAGCCCGCCGCCGGGGACCGCCATGACCGCTTCTCCGCTCGCGCTCCGCGCCCTCCTCGGCCACGCGATCGACTACGCGGGAGTCTTCCCGCCCGCCCGGCTCCCGCTCGAGCGCGCGGCGAGGAACTACGCGCGCTACCGCGAAGAGAAGGAGTCCTGGCTGCTGGGCCGCTTCGTTTGCCCGGCGGCGAGGCTCGCCGAGCTGGCACCGCTCGCCGGCGAGCTCTTCCCCGCGCCGCCCGTTCCGCTGGCGGTGATCGCCTCTCCGGCGGCGGCGGAGGCGCCGGAGAAGGCGGTGGCGGAAGACCTCGGGGCGTTGCGCGAGTTCGACGCCGCAGCGGCGGGGCGCGCCGTGCCCGATCTGTTCGAAACGCGCGTTCCGGACGGGATCGGCGGCGAGGACGACTTCCGCGAGCACTTCCGGGCGGTCATGACCGCCGTCGACGCCGGCAGCCCGGTGCCGATTCCGGTCTTCTTCGAGGTCGGCGGCGGGACCGGGTCGGTCGAGCGGTTCGAGCAGGCGGCCTGCGCGCTCGCGCTGGTCAACCTCGAGCGCCGCGAAAGCGCCGGGCCGCGACGCTACCGGCCGGGCGGCCTGAAGATGCGGTGCGGGGGGATCTCGCCGGAGGACTTTCCGTCCGTCGAGGCGGTGTCGCGGGCGATCGCCGCCTGCCGGGACGCGGGAGTCCCGTTCAAGGCGACCGCCGGCCTGCACCGGCCGCTCCGGCACCGCCGCGCCGACCTGAACGTGAAGGCGCACGGGTTTCTCAACCTCTTCGCCGCGGCGGCGTTCGCCGTTTCCGCGGGGCTCGGAGCCGCCGAGATCGGCTCGATCCTGGCCGAGGAGGACCCTGCCGCGTTCGCCGCCGAGCGGGATGCACTCCTCTGGCGAGGCCGGCGCCTCGACGTGGAGTCCATCGCCGCGGCGCGCCGGCGATTCCTCTCGTTCGGCAGTTGCAGCTTCGATGAGCCGCGTGAGGGTCTCCGCGAGCTCGGGCTGATCTAGCGCGGCGGCGGCCGGGCGCCGCTGCCGGGGAGGGATCCGATGACGAGCGGAAGGAGCGGGGCGCAAAGGGCCCCGATCGTGCCGGTGCCCCCCGGCTCGCCGTTCCCCCTCGAAAACCTGCCCTTCGGGGTGTTCCGTCCGCGTGGCGGAGGGCCGGCCCGCGTGGGGACGGCGATCGGCGAGCACGTCCTCGACGTGACGGCGCTCGAGGAGACCGGGCTGCTGGCCCCGGCGGTGGGCCGCGAAGCCCGGCTGTTCGGCGCCCCGCGCTTGAACGAGTTCATGGCGGCAGGGAGGACCGTGTGGCGGCGCGTCCGAGCCAGGATCGCCGAATTACTGTCCGGCGAGTCGTCCGAGCTCGAGCAGAGTGAAGCCCTGCGGGACAGGCTCTTGTTCCGGCAGAGCGAGGTCGAAATGCTGTCGCCGGCCGAGATCGGCGACTACACCGACTTCTACTCGAGCAAGCACCACGCGTCGAACGTCGGCACGATGTTCCGCGGCCCCGAGAACGCGCTGATGCCGAACTACCTGCACCTTCCCGTGGCCTACCACGGGCGCGCCAGCTCGATCGTCGTTTCGGGGACGCCGGTTCGGCGGCCCCGCGGCCAGACCCTCCCCCCCGGCGCGGAGTCGCCCGTGTTCGGTCCGAGCCGCATGGTCGACTACGAACTCGAGCTGGGCTTCTTCGTCGGCCCGGGCAACGCTCTCGGCGAGCCGATCCCCATCGAACGGGCCGCCGAGCACATCTTCGGCTTCGTTCTGGTGAACGACTGGAGCGCGCGCGACATCCAGAAGTGGGAGTACCAGCCCCTCGGGCCCTTCCTGTCGAAGAACTTCGCCACGTCGATCTCCCCGTGGGTGGTGATGCTCGAGGCGCTCGAACCGTTCCGGTGCGAACCGCCCCCGCAGGATCCGAAGCCTCTGCCCTACCTGACGGCGGGCGAGCCGTGGAGCCTCGACATCGCCCTGGAGGTGAGCCTGGGCACCGCCTCCCTCGATGGGCCCCACCGGCTCTCGCTGGGAAACTACCGGGACATGTACTGGACGCCGGCCCAGCAGCTCGCCCACCACACGATCGGCGGGTGCAATCTGCGGCCGGGCGACCTGCTGGCCTCGGGGACGATCAGCGGGCCGGAGAAGACGTCGCGCGGCTGTCTGCTCGAGCTGACGTGGCGCGGGACGGAGCCCGTGACCCTGCCGGACGGAACGACCCGGACCCTCCTCGAGGACGGGGACACGGCGATCATGACCGGGCCGCGCGAGAGGGAGGGGCTGCGTACCCGCTTCGGCGAGTGCAGCGGCACG
>RFHH01000194.1 GCA_003696075.1 Acidobacteriota bacterium | reverse complement strand
GCGCCGCTGTTCCAGCAGACGGGAAGCACCCGCGTGCTGTTCCCGACGCACCAGCGGAACGACCGGCGGGAGCCCTCCTGGTGGAACTTCGACGTCAACGTGGAGAAAGAGTTCACCCTGAAGGACATCAGCGCGACGGTGGAGTTCGGCATCTTCAACCTGCTGAACTCCGACGATCTGCGCAACCTCGACGGCCGCCAGGTGAGGATCTGGGACGCCGAGACGAATCAGTTCAGGTTCATCCGGCAGACGGTCGCCCAGCGGCGGCAAGGGCGGCAGTTCCAGATCGCACTGCGCATGAAGTTCTGAGTCTCCGCGAGAGGGATCGGGCGGGGCGCCGGACCAGCCGCGGCCGGCGCCCGCTCCGGAGAGGCCGCGCCCTGGGGAGCCGTCGCCGATGATCGCGTTCCACAATTCCCTCTCGGGTCGGCTCGAGGCGTTCGAACCTCTCGATCCGCCGCGGGTGGGCCTGTACACCTGCGGGCCCACGGTGCACGACTTCGCTCACATCGGGAATTTCCGCGCCTACGTGTGGGAGGACCTGCTGCGGCGGCACCTGGAGTACCGCGGGTTCGAAGTCCGGCACGTGATGAACATCACGGATGTCGAGGACAAGATCATCCGAAAGGCGGCCGAAGCGGGGGTTCCGATCGGGGAGTGGACGGCCCGCTTCACCCAGGCGTTCTTCGAGGACGTGCGGACGCTTCGGCTGAAGCCGGCCCATCACTACCCGCGGGCCACGGAGCACATCCCGGAGATGATCGAGCTTCTCCGCCGGCTGGAGGAGAGGGGACACACCTACGTGGCGGACGGGTCGCTCTACTTTCGGATCGCTTCCTTCCCCGGATACGGGCGCCTGTCCGGGCTGGACCGGGAGCGGCTCATCGCGGGGGCGCGTGTGGACGCCGACGAGTACGGAAAGGACGATCCGGCCGACTTCGTGCTGTGGAAGGCGGCAAAGCCGGGCGAGCCGACCTGGGACTCTCCGTGGGGCCCCGGCAGGCCGGGCTGGCACATCGAGTGCTCGGCCATGTCGATGAAGTACCTGGGGGAGACGTTCGACATCCACACCGGCGGTATCGACAACAAGTTCCCCCATCACGAGAACGAGATCGCCCAATCGGAAGGTGCGACGGGGCGGCCGTTCGTGCGCTACTGGCTGCATTGCGCCCATCTCGTGGTGGGGGGCGAAAAGATGTCGAAGTCGCTGGGCAACTTCTACACACTGCGCGAGCTCCTCGACCGCGGACACCCGCCGCGGTTGATCCGCCATGTCCTGATTTCCACTCACTACCGGAAGCCGCTCAACTTCACCTTCGAGGCGCTGGACCAGGCGGGGGCCGAGCTGGCGCGGATCGACGACCTCCGGCGGCGCCTGGCGGACGAGGCGGCGGGGCGCCGGGGTCCCGCGACGATGGCCGAGCGCGTCGAGGCAGCCGAGCGCGCCTTCGGCGAACGCCTGGACGACGATCTCAACGTCAGCGGCGCTTTGGGCGAGGTCTTTCGCCTCGTCAGGGAGGCGAACACGGCGCTCGACCGGGGCGAGTTGACGGCGGCCGACGCCGAGACGATCGAGGGATTCTTCGAGCGCGCGGACGCCGTGATCGGCACGTTGCTCCCGTGGGATGCGCAGGAGGAGATCGATCCCGAGGTGACCCGCCTCGCGCAGGAGAGGGAGGCGGCCCGCCGCCGCCGTGACTGGGCGACCGCGGACCGGCTCCGGGACGAGATCGCGGCGAGGGGCTACCAGGTCGAGGACACTCCCCGCGGGCCGCGGCTCAAGCGCCGCCGCTGAGAACTCCACCGCTCCCGGTTCGGGGAGGAGGTCGCGCACCGCCGCCTCCGCCGCTTCACGGCTCGGGCGAAGATCGGCCGATGTCGCGGCGGAGCCCCGGTCGGACGGAACGGGGCCGGCGGGCCGAGAGGCTCGCGGCCCGCTTTCTGGCCGCGCGCGGCTACCATCTGCTCGCTCGTAACGTCCGCCTCGGACCCGGAGAGATCGACATCATCGCCCGCGACGGCGAGGAGATCGTTTTCGTCGAGGTTCGGTCGCGCCGCGCCGGCTCCGCCATTCCGCCGGAAGCGACCGTCGGCCGGGACAAACGCCGCCGCCTCGCCGATGCGGCCGCGCAGTGGCTCGAGCGTTCCGGGGTGGAGGGTGTGTATTGCCGCTTCGACGTCGTGGCGGTCGAGATGGGGTCGGGGACCGCGCGTATCCGCCATTACCGCGGTGCTTTCGTGGACGAGGACGGCGGAGTGCCGCGTTGACGCCCCCGGGAGGGGGCCGTATCCTTCAGGCCGCCGCGGGAGTCGGCCGCTTCGCGAGCGGTCGCGCGGCCGGGGAACCGTCACGGCGCCGTAGCCAAGTGGTAAGGCAGGGGTCTGCAAAACCCCGATTCGCCGGTTCGAATCCGGCCGGCGCCTCCAGCCCTCCAGCGATCTAGCGCCCGGTGAGCAGGATGCTCCGCACTCCGCGCGGCGACGGAGCGGTCCGCAGGGCGTCGGCGTCGTCTCCGAGGCGCCGGGCCAGGTAGAGCGCCGCGGGGCCAAGGCGCAACTCGTCCAGCACGCGGAAAAAAACCGGGCCGGGCCGGTCGCCGTCGAGAAGCGCCGCCGCAGCTCGCCGGGCCTCGCCCGCCGAGAGCGGACGTGGCCGGACGGAGCCGCCACCGAGAACACGGCGGGCCACGGCGGTCAGCGCCACCGCGCTCCATTCGACGGCGTCCGGTCCGATCCGGCCGGCGGGGAGCCGGATCAGCTCGGGCAGCTCCTCTTCGCCGGCTCCGAGCACGCCCTCGAGGAATTCTCCCAGGGCCGTCACGGTGTCGAGCACGAGGTCGACCGCCTCGAGATCCTCGCGCGTTCGGAACGGACGGGGGGAGCCCCCGAACTCCCCGAAGAGGGGACGGGGGAGGAGGAGGGCCGTCAACGGCTCGTCGAGTTCGGGATCGAGGCGGTTGCGGCCGCGGTGGACCCGCGAAAGCCAACCGTCCGCGAGGCGCCGGGCCCGGAACGCCCGCTCTTGCACAGCCCCGACACCGACGCGGGCGATGTCGCGGGGGTGCATCTCCGCGAGCACCGCGGCCGCCCGGCCGGCGTCACCGTCGGGAACGAGTTCCAGGAGACCCAACTGCAGGTGGGACAGGGCGGTTTCCAGGCCGAGGCGATGGGTTTCCAGCTCGCCCAGGTGACCGAGGCTCGCCACCGCGTACCGATTGGCCAGCGCGGCGATGGCCGTCGCGGTCTCTTCCAACCGCTCGGGGGGAAGCGCCGCCACGGCCCTGGCGAGGACCGGCGTGGTGGAGCCGTCGAGCGGGATCAGAGCCGTGACCGGCTCGCGTCCGGCGGGCGGCGTCAGCCGCCTCCCCTCGAACCGGGCGGCGAGCCGCCGGCGTTCCTCCGCACGGATCTCCGGACCAGGCACCCAGACCTCCACCGCCTCGTCGAACTCCGGGAAGCCCCGCTCGGCGAGCCGGGAGCAGCGGCCGCGGTAGGCCTCCTCTTCCCGTTCGGCGGGGATGATCCAGAGAACTTGCTCGAGGAGCGCTTCGTAGACTCTGGGCTCGGCGGCCCGCAGCCGCGTCAGCCCCTCCCAGAGGGGAGGAAAGACCTCGGGCGGAGCGCCGGGAGCCGGCTCGAGGAAATACACGCCGTCCAGCGTGGGAAGGGGACGCTCCGGCGGAAAGAAGGCGGGATCGGTTTCGGCGTCGAGCTTGTAGACGCGGACGAGGTGGGCAAGCGCCACCACCACGGTGTCCTCGTCCCCCTCCCGGAGCCATCGCGCGACGAGGTCGGGGTCAGCCGCGGCGAAGGCCTCGATCCACCGGGCCATCCGCTCGGGATCGAGTTCGCTGCCGGACCAGGCGTCGATGTCGGTGAGGAAGTCGAGCTGGTGCCGCGAGGCGAGCGGCAACAGCGGCAACGCCTCGTCGAGACCCGCCTCGGCGATGGTGAGAAAGAATTCCTGCGCCGGGAGCGCGCGGACCAGCTCCCGCGGGCGGTCCGATTCGAGGATCGCTCGAACGCGCGCGCGCCGCGGCAGCTCCAGGATCTGCCGCCGGCGCGCCGCCAGACGGGCCGATCGGTTCACGGCCCGTCATTCTGAGGATCCCGCGCCGCACCTGCCAGAGGCGGCGCCGTCCACCGGGGCGGAAAGACCCGGAAGGCCCTCAGCGATCGTTGGCCGCCACCGCGGCCGGCTTGAGCAGGATCTGCCCGCAGCCGGTGCAATGCGCCGTTTCGAGGTCGCGGTCGTGGATCGCGTTGTGCTGCCCGCAGCAGCAGACCACGGTGATGATCACCGCTCCCTCCCATCCAGTGAGCGGCCCAGCCTGCCGAAATATGGGCCGAAACCGGTCCCGGGACCAGGAAAAATCGACCGGGGCGAGCCCCTCTCGCCGGCTGGTAGACTCCGGCCGGCCGGCCGGGATGGCGGAACTGGGAGACGCAGGGGACTTAAAATCCCCTGGCCTTCGGGCCGTCCGGGTTCGAGCCCCGGTCCCGGCACCAGGCCCCTTCCCCCATCGGCTCGCGCTCCACCGCCGGTCGCCACCCAGCACCGGTGGCGTTCGTTTCGGCGAGCGGCAGGCGGGGCCGCTCCCCTTTCCCACGAGCCCGGCCGCGGGGTGCCGGGGGCCCGGCGCCCGGTCGGTCCTTCGTGGACGGTCACCGCGGAGCGCACGGGTGGGGCGCCTGGAAGACCGCTACCCGGCCCGCGGTCCCCCGCCCGGGCGAGGCGGCGAGGCGCGGCCCCGTGCGCCCGGCCCGGAGCCGGCGTCGGTCCTGCGGTGCGAGGCGGTCGGAGATCAGCGCCCGAGGGCGGAGGTGAGCTGGCGCGCCTCGGAGGCGATCTCCATCGCGACCGGCGCGATACGAACCTCGGTCATCTCGAGCATTTCCAGCGAGGGATGGCCGGCGATCTTCTCGGCGACCTGGGAGGGGCGGGCGCGGTCGGCCAGCATCCCGCCCATCGCGGCGGCGAGGGCGATCATGGCGGTGAAGCGCCGGTGGCCGGCCGGTGCCATGTGGGGGGCGTCGTGATACCGGATGGCGTCGACGACGAGGGACGGGACGCTCCAGGTGGCCAGCAGGTCGGCTCCCACGCGCGGCGACAAGGGGACGACCGCCCGCACCACGGTCTCCGCCGGCATCGGCTCGCAGCGGCCCTCCTCGACGAGGGCGGCGTACGCACGGACCAGGAG
>RFHH01000193.1 GCA_003696075.1 Acidobacteriota bacterium | reverse complement strand
GTGACGGTGAGATCGGCCAGCGACGAGCGTGCGGCGAGGGCCACCCCCGCCAGCAGCAGCGTGCCGGCGACCACGGCGGAGCCGACACGGCTCAGCCCGGCGACCAGCCAACCCGTGAGCGTCGAGCCGAGCAGGCCGCCCGCCATCAGCGGGGCGCCTCCCAGCGAGATCCGGCCGATGACCAGGGTCAGCAGGACCGTGGTGGACAGGCCGACGAGGGCCAGACCGGCGGCTGCCGAGCGCGACAGGCCCTCGCCGGAGCCGCGGATCCGGCGCGCGGCGGCCGCGAAGAGGATGAGCGGCACGAACCACGCCGCGAGTCCGAGGCCGCTGTACAGGAGGGCCGCCGTCTGCGCGCCCAGGGGGCCGGCCCAGTTGGACGGGCGGTCCGGCGTGCTGACGAAGAACGACGGGTCGGTCGGCGAGTAGGTCGCGAGGGCGACCGCCACCAGCACGCCGAGGCCCGTGAGCAGGATTCCGCCGACCTCCCGCGCGCGCGGAATCTCCCATCCGGTGCGCCACCAGTTCGCCACGGCTCGACACCTCCCGCCCGCCGGGCCGCCGGCCGCGAAGCGGGCCCGGTCATCCTACCGCCGCGACGGACGCCGGTGAAAGGCCCCGGACGCCCTCACCGGAACAGGACGATCGCGACCAGGGCCGCGAGCGCCAGCCGGTAAAGCCCGAACAGGGCCAGTCCCCGATGCGAGAGCCAGGCGACCAGGCCCCGGATGGCCAGCGCCGCGCTCGCGAACGACACGGCGAGGCCGGTGGCGAACGCGGCCGGCCCGACGGTCCGGGCCATCGTCCCGCCGCTCCGCACGAGGTCGAGCAACGTCGCCCCTCCGAGCGTCGGGAGGGCGAGGAGGAAGGAGAACTCCGCCGCCGCCGCGGGATGGAGTCCGACCGCCAGGCCGCCGAGGATCGTCACGAGCGACCGGGAGGTCCCCGGCCACAAGGCCAGGCACTGGGCGGCGCCGATGAGCAGGGCGCGGCGGGCGTCGAGCCGCTCGAGACCGGTCCCGTTCCGCGCTCTCCGGCGTCGGAGCGGCTCGGAAGCCAGCATCGCGACGCCGCCGGCGGCGAGCGCGGCCGCGACCGGACCGCCGGAGAAGAGGCGCCGCTTGATCGTCTCGCCGAGGGGCAGGCCGACCGCGACCGCCGGGGCCACCGCGAGGGCGAGGTGGCCCAGCAGGCGCAAGCCCTCCCGGTCGCGTCCGAGAATCCCGGCCGCCATCGAGGCCACGCGCCGGCGGTAGAGTCCGAGCACCGCGAGGATGGCGCCGGCCTGGATGGCGATCTCGAACGTCTTGATCGCCGGATCGTGGCCCCTTCCGAGCACGGCCGCGACGAGGATCAAGTGCCCGGTGGACGAGACGGGGACGTATTCCGTCAGCCCCTCGACGAGACCCAGAAGGGCCGCCTCCCACAGCCGCAAGGGGACGGGGGTCACCGCTCCTCCTCTCGCGGGGGTTCCGAGACGATCACCTCCGGCCGGAACCGGGCCTCGCCCCGCAGCAGGTTGCCGAGCGTGCGGGCCAGCTCCTCGGCCAGCGCCCCGGGCGGGCGGCCCTCCCCGCGCCGGCCGGCCGCGATCTCGCGGGCCCGGGTCAGGATCTCCCGGCGGAGGTCGGGGTCGTCGTCCCAGCCGGCGATCCCGTGGGCGTCGACCCGGACCCCCTCCTCGCCCTCCAGGACGACGATCACGATGCCGTGACGCGCGATCCGCCGCCGCCGCCTCACCTCGTCCGCCGTCGCTTCCCGCCCGCTGGCGTCGAAGAGGCGGGGCGGGAGGTCCACCGAGGCCCCCCTGACCATCCCTTCGCCACCCAAGGCCAGCCATTCCCCCGACTCGGCGACCACCGCCTTCGCGGAGGCCGAGGCGGCGATCGCGGCGTTCATCTCCAGGTGCCGCCGGTCGCCGTGCACCGGCACCACGAACTCCGGGGCCAGCAACTCGACCATCTCCCGCAGCTCCTCTCGGGCCGCATGGCCGGAGACGTGGAGCCCGGGGTGGTCGTCCGCGTGCCACACCTCGGCTCCCGTCCGGAGAAACCGGTCGATCATCCGGCTGACGAGCGGTTCCGCGCCCGGGATCACGCGGGCGGAGATCAGCACGCGGTCGCCGGGGCCCGTGCGGACCAGGCGATCGTTGCCGAACGAGATCCGTGTCATCGACGAACCGAGCTCCCCCTGACAGCCGCCGGCCAGCCAAAGCCGCCGGCGAGGAGGAAGCTCGGCCACCTCCTCCGGGCTCGCGAGGAGACCCGAAGGGGGATCGAGGAGGCCGAGTTCGAGCGCGTGCCGGGCCATCTCGGTCATGCGGCGCCCGACGAGGCCCACGGTGCGACCTTCGGCCGCCGCCGCTGCGAGGAAGGCGGAGATCCGGTCGACGTGGCTGGAGAAGGTCGTGGCGAGGACCTGACCCTCGACGCCCCGCACCGCGTCGGCCACCTTCCGGCGCGCGAGCCGTTCGCCCGGGGTACGGCCGGGGGTGCGGGCTCCCGTGCTGTCGAGCAACAGCACCCGCACCCCCTCCCTGCCGAGGCGGCGCAACCGGTCGCGGTCGGTGGGCGAGCCCGAGACCGGATCGTCGTCGAACTTGAAATCGCCGGAGTGCACCAGCCGCCCCGCGGGCGTGTCGATCACCAGCATCGAGCTCTGCGGTACGGAGTGCGCCACCGGGACGAAGCGGGCGCGAAACGGGCCGATGGCCAGCTCGCCCTCCTCCGGGAGCGCCGCCGCGGTGAGAGACCGGCCCGCCTCCAGGCAACGGTCGCGCGCCACTCGAAGGGTCAGGGGAAGGCCGTACACCGGGGCGGACCGCCACGGCGGGGGCAGATGCCCGATCGCGCCGCAATGGTCGTCGTGCGCGTGGGTGAGCAGCACGGCATGCAGCCGGCCCACCTCGTCGATCAGGGGGCGGGGGTCGGGGACGAGCCGCTCCACGCCGAGCATTCCCGCGTGGGGGTATCCGGCGCCGAAATCGACGAGCAGCGCCTCCCCGCGCCAGACGACGAGGGTGGCGTTCAGCCCGAATCCGCCGGAGCCGCCCAGCGAGACGATACGGAGGGAATCGCTCACGGGGACGCGCCCTCCGCCTCCAGCCGACGGGCCAAGTCGAGCCAATCGATCGGCGCGAGCGCTTCGGCGCGAGCGTCGGCGCGGAGTCCACGCTCCTCGAGGAACCGCGCCACCGTGTCTCGGTGCTTCCGGAGGTTGGCCAGCAGGGTCTTGCGCCGGGCCGAGAACCCGGCGTGAAGCCACCGCTCGAGCCGCGGGATCTCGTGGGCGGGCAGCGGCGGATCGTCCTTGGCCGAAAACCGCACGATGGCGGAGCGCACCCGCGGTCGCGGATGGAACGCCCCCGGCGGCACCACGGCGACCCGGCGGCGTTCCGACCGCAGGGCGGCGACGATGGCGAGCGGACCGTAGCTCCTCCGGCCGGGAGGGGAGAGGAACCGCTGCGCGACCTCGAGCTGCAACATCACGAAGGCCTCCCTCACCGCGTCGCACGCGAGCAGACGGCGAACGATCGGGGTGGCGGCGTTGTACGGCAAGTTTCCGATCACGCGCAACGGTCCGCCGAGTTCACGGGCGAGCTCGTGCCAGTCGACGGCGAGCGCGTCGGCCAGCCGCACCTCGACGCCCGGCTTCCCCGAAAGCCTCTCCGCCAGCGGCGCGGCGAGTCTGGGATCGATCTCGAGCGCCACGAGGCGAGCGCAGCGCCCGGCCAAGGGGATCGTCAGCGCCCCCCGCCCGGGGCCGATCTCCACCACCCGGTCCTCCCGGCTCGGGGCGAACCGCTCGACGATGGAGCGGGCGTGGGCCGGGCTGGAGAGGAAGTGTTGGCCGTAGCGGCGCTTCGGGGGAGACCCGCCGCGGAGCCGAAAACGGTCGCTGCCGCTCACGGGCCCCATTCTGACCGACATCCGCCTCGATGGCGTGGAGCCGAGCCGGGCCCGTCCGGAGCTTGCCGGGGCCCGGCGATCCGGGATCGGAGCCGGGCAGGCGCCCCACGTAAGGGCCGTCCCTCCAACGTGCGGCGGCACGTTTCGAACTCGCCCGCCGCGCGTCGCGGCCGAGGCCCGAGCGACCGCCCGCGCGGCCGGGATCGTCCGGGGGCATCCTGTAGTCTCGGAGCGATGGCCGAGACCTTGGGGCTGTACGTCCACCTGCCGTTCTGCCGGGCACGGTGCGCCTACTGCGACTTCGCCGTCATCGCCGGGCGCGCCGACCTCGTGCCGGAGTACCTCGACCTCCTCGTCCGCGAAATCGAGCGTGCCGGCGAGTCGTTGGGCCATCCGCCGGCCGACACGCTCCACTTCGGAGGAGGGAGCCCCTCGCTGCTCGATCCGCCGGAACTCGAACGTCTCCGTATGGCCCTCGAGCGCGCCTTCGATCTTGCTCCTCTCGCCGAGGTGGGGCTCGAAGCGAACCCGGAGGACGTGACCCGTCAGCGGCTGGACGCGTGGGTTTCGGCGGGAATCACCCGGCTGCCGGTCGGCGTTCAGAGCACGTCACCGGAGGGGCTCGCGGCCCTCGGCCGGCCCGGGGAAGCGGCGGCGGCGGTCCGAGCCCTTCGCCTCGCTCTCGAGGCCGGGATCCCCTCGGTGGGCGCCGACCTGATCTTCGGCTGGCCGGGGCAGGAGGTCCGCCGGTGGGAGGACGAGCTGGCGTGCGTCGTCGGTCTCGGCGCGCATCACGTTTCCTGCTACGCCCTCGAGCTCGACGGGCGGACGCCGCTCGTCCGGGCGATCGAGCGGGGCGAACGGCCCCGCCCCGACCCCGATGCCGCGGCGGAGATGTACGGCGCCGCCGCTCGGATCCTGAGAGAGGCCGGCTACGAACGGTACGAGATTTCGAACTGGGCGCGCCCCGGGCACGCCTCGCGGCACAACCGGAAGTACTGGAGCGACCGCCCCTACCTCGGCCTCGGTCTGGGGGCGGCCAGCTACGTCGGAGGGCGGCGCTGGACGAACCCGAGGCGGTTCCGGGAGTACGAGCGGATGGTCCGCAGCGGGAGGAGCCCGGCGGCCGAGCCGTACGACCCGGACCGCCGTGCCGGGGAGGCGATCGTCCTCGGCCTGCGCCGGGAGGAGGGCATCGACCTCGCCGATGTGGCCGCGGTGCACGGCGAGGGGCCCGTGGAGGCGCGCCGCCCCGTCCTCCAGCGCGGTGTGGCGGACGGCCTGCTCGTCCGCGAGAACGGGCGTCTGAAGCTCAGCGAGCGAGGGCGGCTCATCGCGGACGAGCTGCTCGCCGACCTCCTTTGAGACCGCCCGGGCGCGCGGGCCGCCGCGCCGGGCGGGCGGTATCATCCCCGCGGGCGGCGGCCCGCCGGCGGGCGGGATGCCGCGCGACGGAGGCGATCGCCGTGAACCTTCCCCTGACCGAAGAGCAACGCATGGTCCGCCGCGCCGCGGCGGAGTTCGCGGAGAAGGAGATCGCGCCCCACGTCCGGGAGTGGGACGAGAAGGCGTATTTCCCCGCCGAGACGATGCGGCGTGCGGGGGAGCTCGGCTTCCTCGGGGTGCTGGTGCCGGAAGAGTACGGAGGCGCCGGTCTCACCTACGTGGACTACGTGGGCGTGGTCGAGGAGATCGGGCGCGTCTGCCCCGCGATCGGCCTGAGCGTGGCGGCTCACAACAGCCTTTGCACCGGGCACATCCTCCTCTTCGGCAGCGAGGCCCAAAAGCGCCGCTATCTCCCGAAGCTGGCCACGGGCGAGTGGATCGGGGCCTGGGGACTGACCGAGCCCACCGCAGGCTCGGACGCCGGCGGGACGCGCACGACCGCGGTCAGGGACGGCGACGGCTGGATCCTGAACGGCAGCAAGACGTTCACGACGCACGCGTCCGTGGGCCAGGTCATCGTCGTGTTCGCGGCGACCGACCCCTCGAAGGGCCACCACGGCATTTCGTCGTTCATCGTCGAAAAGGGGACTCCGGGCCTCAGCGTGGGCAAGCACGAGGACAAGCTCGGCATGCGCGCCTCGGACACCTCCGAGGTCGTCCTTCAGGACTGCCGGGTGCCGGCGGACGCGTTGGTCGGGGCTGAAGGCGAAGGATTCCGGCAGGCGATGAAGGTCTTGGACGGCGGCCGGATCTCGATCGCCGCTCTCGCGGTGGGGACGGCACGGGGAGCCTACGAACACGCCCTCCGGTACGCCGGGGAGCGGGAGCAGTTCGGGCGCCCGATCGGCGCGTTCCAGGCGATCCAGTTCAAGATCGCCGACATGGCCACGCGGATCGAGGCCGCCCGCCTGCTGACGTACCGGGCGGCGCAGCTGGCCGACGAGGGGCGGCCCGTCACGACCGCTTCGGCGATGGCGAAGCTGTTCGCGAGCGAGACGGCCGTGTGGGTGGCGAACGAGGCGGTCCAGGTGTTCGGCGGCTACGGGTTCGTCAAGGACTACCCGGTCGAAAAGTACTACCGCGACGCGAAGCTGCTCACGATCGGGGAGGGGACCTCGGAGATCCAGCGACTGGTCATCGCGCGCCGGCTCCTGGGGCGCCTCGACGTTCCCGCGGCGCGGAAGTGAGCGGGCGGGGCCGCGCATGATGGACGCCCGGTCGCTCGCGGAGGGCGTGCTCGCCGGAGAGCCGCGGGCCCTCGCCCGCGCGATCACGCTCGCCGAATCGGGACACGAGAGCGTGGCGGATCTGTCCGAGCGGATCTATCCCCACACCGGCCGCGCCGTCACCGTCGGCGTCACCGGCTTCCCGGGAGCCGGCAAGAGCAGCCTGGTGGATCAGCTCGTCGGCGAGTACCGCCGGCGGGGCTCGAAGGTCGGAGTGGTCGCCGTCGACCCCTCGAGCGCCTTTTCGGGCGGGGCGATTCTCGGCGACCGGGTCCGGATGATGCGGCACTCGGGCGATCCGGGGGTCTTCATCCGTTCGATGGCCACCCGCGGGCACCTCGGCGGGCTGGCCCGCGCCTCGGGGGACGCGATCGACCTGCTCGACGCCGCCGGGTACGACGTGGTTCTCATCGAGACCCTCGGCGTCGGCCAGGACGAGATCGACATCGCAGGTGTCGCCGACGCGGTCGTCGTCGTCCTCGTGCCCGGGATGGGCGACGATATCCAGGCGATCAAGGCCGGGATCCTCGAGATCGCCGACCTGTTCGTCGTGAACAAGGCCGACCGGGAGGGGGCTGATAAGCTGGTCTCGGAGATGCAGCAGATGCTGAGCCTGGTCGAGGACCGGACGGAGAAGCCCCCGATCCTGAAGACCGTGGCGATCAGAGGCGAAGGCGTTCCCGAGCTGGTCCGGGCGATCGACCGTCACGTCGCGAGGCTGGAGGCCGACGGCGGAAGGGCCGCTCGCCGCCGGCGCCGCGCGGAACAGCGGCTGAAGGACCTCGCCGAGCAGGAACTGCTGCGCCGGGCGATCCGCGAGGGCATCGGGGCCGAAGGCTGGGAGCGGCTGGTCGGGCGTCTGGCGGCCCGCGAGGTGGATCCCTACGCAGCCGTGAGCGAGTTGATCGGCAGCGGGACGCGGACGAAGGAGCGCTGAGGTGGGAGGAGTGCGCGTGAACGGGCTCGACCACATCGGGGTGGCCGTCCGGGACCCGGCGCGGAGGAGCCGGTTCTGGTCGGAGCTCCTCGGGCTGGCCCTCGAGCGCGTCGAGGAGGTCCCGGAGGAGGGCGTGCGCACCTGGTTCCTCGAGTCCGGAGGCCTCCACGTGGAGCTGCTCGAGCCGCTCGGCGAGGACACCCCGGTGGGGCGTCATCTGAGCCGCCGGGGCGAGGGGCTGCACCACGTCTGCCTGGGAGTGGGCGACATCGAGGCGATGGCGGCCAGGCTGTCCGATGCGGGGATCGTTCCCATCGGGGGAGTGCGCGACGGGGCGCGCGGCGCCCGGGTGGCGTTCCTCCACCCGAAGGACACCGGCGGGGTCCTGATCGAACTCTCCGAGCGTCCGGATCGCGGCGATTCGGACCGCCTCCCGGCGGTGGCGGTCGGCGACGTGGTGGTGGCCTGCCTCAAGGAACCGAGGGAGCGGTTGCTGGGGATCCTTTGCCGCCTCGACGAGACCGGTGTGGTGCTGGACGCCATCCCGGTGGACGCGTGGGAGGATTGGGTCGCGCAGTGGCGGCGGGGCGGGAACGGGCCGCTGGCACCCACCCTGCAGTTCGTGCCGATGGGGCGGCTGGAACGGCTTCTCGCCGATCGGGACCAGCCGGCCCTCGGCTCCTTCGAACGCCGCTTCCGCGAGCGGACGGGCCGCTCCCTGCGCGCGTCGTTCGGAAGATCGGGGGGCGAACCATGACGCGGGAGCGGCGATGCCCGAAGTGCGGCGGACCGCTCGGCCCGGAGGGGTGCCGCGGGGAGTGCGCCACCCGGGGCTCCGGCCGCGCCAAGACGGTGATGGTCGCGGCGAAGCCTGCGGCCGGTCGCGTGGCCACGCCCGAACCGGCCGGCGAGGAGCTCGCCCGGGTTCCGCTCCCGGGCGGCTGGGAAATCGTTCTCGACGTCGTCGAGGGTCCGGACTCCGGCGCGAGCTTCCCCGTGACGCGCTCCCGTGTCCTGATCGGGCGGGGTGCGGTCGACATCTCCCTCAAGGACCGCAAGGTCTCGCGACGGCACGCGAGCCTCGAGGTCTACGGGGGAAATTGCGTGCTGCTGAAGGATCTCGGCTCGACCAACGGAACCTACGTGAACGGACAGCGCGTCAGCGCCGTCGAGCTGCAGGACGGGGACGAGATCCGCGTGGGATCGACTCGGGTCACGGTGACGATCGCGATGCCCCCCGCCGGCTGATCCGGCGGCAGGAGGAGGAGATGCCGATGCGAAGACGGCTGCGGATCCTTCTTGGGCTCGCCGCCGCGCTGGCGGCGGCTGCCGCGGCCGCCGCGCCGGCGGCCCCCCAGGAGGCCCCGCGGGACGAGCCGGCGGCGGTGCGGTGGCTTCCCTTCGCCCCGCCCGCGTTCCGGCGTGCGCTCGCGGAAGACCGCCTGATCCTGCTCGTTCTCGACGTGCCCTGGTCGCCCGCGCCCGCCGAGGCCGAACGGACCCTCTGGGGCGACCCCCGAGTGCGCGCCGCGCTGGCGGAGGGTTACGTGACGGTCCGTGAGCGCGCCGACCTCCGTCCGGAGTTGGCGCGCCGCTATCCGGCGCCGGGGTGGCCGGCGGCGACGCTCCTGCTGCCGAACGGCGACCCGCTCTACTACGAGCCGCAAGACAAGCCGCCGCAGCGCCTGGCCTTCGGTCCGATGCCCGCGGAGAGGCTCGCCAGCCTGCTTTCGGAGGCCTGGGCCTTCTACCGCACGCGCCGCGAGGAGGCGGTTTCGCTCGCCCGGGAACGCGCCGCGGCCGCCGCGAAGGGGGCCGTGCCGGAGGGCGGTCCCCTCGAGGACGCCCTCGTCTGGTCGCTCCGCGATCACCTCAAGGGCCAGTTCGACCGCGAACACCGCTACTTCGGCGGGCCACCGCGCCTGCCGGAGACCGACCTCGTGTCGTTCATGCTCAAGGTCTCCGCCGAGGTCGAACAGCCCTACCGCGAGATGGCGCTCGCGGCGCTGGACACGCTGCTGGAGCACCTCGTCGACGAAGACGGCGGGATGTACCGGATGGCCCTCGGGCTGGACTGGGAGAATCCCCAGAAGGAGAAGCTGCTCGACCGGAACGCGCGGCTGCTCGAGACCTTGGCGTTGGCCTACCGCGTCACGGGACGACGGGTTTATCGCGACCGCGGCCTCGCGCTCGGCCGCCTGCTCGCGGAGAAGTTCGGGATGCCGCAGGGGGCCTTCGCGGCGGCCCTGTGCCCGGCCTGCCCCGAGGGGCGCGACGAGACGGTCCTTTCCGGGCCGAACGGCCTGGCCGCGGCGGCCCTGATCCGTGCCGGTGCGGCGTTCGGCGACGAAGGGCTCGTCAAGCGCGGTCTCGATGCCGCCCGGTTCCTGCTCGAGCACCGCTACAGGAAGGGCCGGGGCGTGGCCCGGGCGGTCGTCGGCGGGGCCGCCGTGCCTCCGAGCCTCCTGGTCCTCGACGACCTCGCGGGAGCCGCCTGGGCCTTCGTCTCCGCGTACGAGGTCTCCGGCGAGGCGCGCTGGCTCGACGCGGCGCGGGACGTGGCCCGGGTGGCGCTGAGCAACCTGAAGGCCGACGGGACGGGGGCGCTGGCCGACACCCTCACCGATCCCCGCGCCCCGGGACCGCTGCGGACGCCTCTGTTCCCCTTGCGGCCGAACGCGGAGATGGCCCGGGCGCTGGTGCGGATCTTCTACCACAACGGCAGCAAGATCTATCGCGACGGCGCGCGGGAGATCCTCCGCGCCTTCGCCGGTGATCGCGTGCGCGAGCACCGCGACATGCCGGCGTTCGCGCTGGCTGCCTACGAGTACCTTCAGCCGGCCATGTTCGCCCACGTGGTCGATCCCGGGCCCCGCGCGCGGGCCGATGCGCTGCGCCGGGCCGCGCTCGGGGTCGGTTACCCCTTCGTGCTGGTGCACACCTGGAGGCTGCCGGACGACCGGGAGGAACTGCTCCGCGTCGGACTGTCGATCACGGGCGAGCCGAGCCTGGCGCTCCGGCTCGGAATGCTCCGGTCCCGGCAAATCGTCGATCCGGCCGGCGTGTCGGCCCTCGCCTTCGACCTGACGGAGAAGGTGGCCAAGCAGAAGGAGGCGATCCGACGCCAGAAGCACCCGGAAACGGTGGAGCCGCCGCCGAAACGGCGCCGCGGAGGAGGCGAGCCGTGAGCGGGGGCGCTCGTCTCGGCGTGCTGGGAGGAAGCGGGCTTTACGCGTTCGAGGAGCTCGAAGACCGGCGCGAGGTGGAGCTCGAGACGCCCTTCGGGCGGCCCAGCGACGCGATCGTTCTCGGACGGCTCCGGGGGATCGAGGTGGCCTTCCTGGCGCGGCACGGGCGGACGCACCGCCTGCTTCCCACGGAAATCAACTTCCGCGCCAACATCTACGCCATGAAGTCGCTGGGGGTGGAGGCGATCCTTTCCGCTTCGGCGGTGGGTTCGCTCAGAGAGGAGATCCGCCCTCTCGACGTCGTCGTTCCGGACCAGTTCATCGACCGGACGCGCCACCGGGCGGACACCTTCTTCGGCGAGGGGATCGCGGCGCACGTGTCGCTTTCGGATCCCGTTTGCCCGGCGCTCGCCCGGGCGGCCGCCGACGCCGCGGAGGCCGCGGGGGCGAGGGTCCACCGGGGAGGCGTGTACCTGTGCATGGAGGGTCCCCAGTTCTCGACGCGTGCCGAGTCGGAGCTGTACCGGTCATGGGGCGCGTCGGTGATCGGCATGACGAACCTGCAAGAGGCGCGGCTCGCGCGCGAGGCGGAGATCTGCTACGCGACGCTCGCCCTCGTCACCGACTACGACTGCTGGAAAACGGACGAGCCGCCGGTGACCGTCGATGCGGTGGTCGAGCGCCTGCACCGGAACGCCGAGCGGGCGCGCCGGGCGGTGGCGGAGCTGGCGGAGCGGCTGCCCTCCTCCGGGTGCAGCTGCCGGCGCGCCCTCGACGGCGCGATCATCACGCCGGTGTCCGCGATCGACGCGCGCGTGAGGGACCGGCTCGCCCCGATCCTCTCCCGTGTCCTCGGAGGGGCAGGGGAGTCCGCGTGACCCCGGTGGACGCGTTCCAGCGCGGGTGGTAGATTGGCCAACTCATAGTTCTGCAAAGGTTTTCGCGGCTCGGTCGATGCCGATCGGCCGGCCGTCGCGAAGGAGAGGGCGCCGGTGCGGGAACTCGCCGGGAGTTTCGACGCCAAGGGGCTCCGGTTCGCGATCGCCGTGTCGCGGTTCAATGAGCGCGTCGGGAGCGCCCTCCTGTCGGGCGCCCGGGACGCTCTCGAGCGGCACGGCGTGGAGGACGGCGACGTCACGGTGGTGCGCGTTCCCGGAGCGTTCGAGATCCCGTTGGCGCTGCGCTGGCTGGCGGGCCGGGAGCCGCGCCCCGACGCACTGATCGCCCTGGGAGCGCTGGTGCGAGGGGAGACGCCCCACTTCGACCACCTCGCCGCCGCCGTCACCCGGGGGCTCGAACGACTCGCGGCCGACACGGGGCTGCCGGTCGCCAACGCCGTTCTCACCTGCGACACGGGGGAGCAGGCGCTCGACCGGGCCGGGGGAAAGGCGGGCAACAAGGGATTCGACGCGGCGATGACGGCGATCGAGATGGCGCGCCTGTTCCGCCGGATCCGGTCCGGCTGATACCGAGGGAACCGTGGGAGCCCGCCGCCGCGGCCGCGAAGCGGCTCTGAGGATGCTGTACCAGGCCGAGCTCTCCGGAGAGCCGGCCGAGGCGGTGCTGCGCGCCTATCTGAACGGGGGACTTTCCGACCGGCCGCTGGAGCCGGAGGCGAGGCGGTTCGCCGAGCGGCTGTTCCGGGGGGTGGACGAACGGCGGGACGAGCTCGACGCCCTGCTGCGCGCCGGTTCGGCCCATTGGCGGCTGGAGCGGATGGCGGTGGTGGACCGGAACGTCTTGAGGCTCGCCCTGTTCGAACTGCTCGAGGAGCGCGAGACCCCGGCGGCGGTGATCCTGGACGAGGCGGTCGAACTGGCCAAGCTGTACGGGGGCGAGGAGTCCGGGGCGTTCGTGAACGGGGTTCTCGACGGAATTCGCCGCCGGCTGGAGGCGGGCGAGCTGACGCGGGGCTGACCGGCGGGGCCCCCGGGTGGAGGCAGGGATGGCCTACGACCCCAGAGAGGTCGAGCTTCGCTGGCAGGAACGCTGGCGCCGGGAGCGCGTCTTCGAGGTCGATCCCGACCCGAGCCGGAAGAAGTTCTACTGCCTCGAGATGCTTCCCTATCCGTCCGGACAACTGCACATGGGGCATGTCCGGAACTACTCGATCGGCGATGCGGTCGCGTGGTTCCAGCGGATGCGGGGACGGAACGTCCTGCACGCGATCGGCTGGGACGCGATGGGCCTTCCAGCCGAAAACGCCGCGATCAAGCACGGCGTTCCTCCGGCGGAGTGGACCGAGCGCAACATCGCACAGATGCGGCGCCAGCTCCAGCGGATCGGGTTCAGCTACGACTGGCGCCGCGAGATCGCGACCTGCCATCCCGAGTACTACCGATGGAACCAGTGGTTCTTCCTTCGCATGCTCGAGCGGGATCTGGCCTACCGCGCGCGGAGGGCGCTGAACTGGTGCTCGCGCTGCGACACCGTTCTCGCCAACGAGCAGGTCACCCCCGCCGGGTGCTGTTGGCGTCACGAGGACACCCCGGTCTCCGTGGTGGAGCTGGAGCAGTGGTTCATCCGCACCACCCGTTACGCGGAGCGGCTCCTCGCCGGTCTCGATGAGCTCGAGGGACGCTGGCCGGAGCGCGTGATCGCGATGCAGCGGCACTGGATCGGCCGATCGGAGGGCTGCCGCTTCGCGTTCCGGGTGGAGGGGGAGGAGGAGCGGGAGATCGAGGTGTTCACCACCCGCGTGGACACGGTGTACGGCTGCTCGGCGCTGTTCCTGGCCGCCGAGCATCCCGCGGTCCTCGACCTCGCCCGGGGAACCGACCAGGAGGATGCGGTTCGCGCCTTCGTCGAGAACGAGCGGCGGCGCCCCCACGCGGTCGCCGCGGAGGACCGGGAGAAGACGGGAGTCTTCACGGGGCGCCATGCCATCAACCCGTTCAACGGCGAACGGGTGCCGATCTGGGTGGCGAACTTCGTGCTGATGGACTTCGGCACGGGGGCGGTCTTCGCCCAGCCGGCGCACGACCAGCGCGACTACGAGTTCGCGCGCAAGTACGGCCTTCCCATCCGGCCGATCGTGCGGCCCGCGGACGGCGCGCTCCCCGATCCGGAAGCGATGGAGAGCGCCTACGAGGAGGACGGCATCGTGGAGCGCTCCGGGCCGTTCTCGGGGCTCCCCTCGGCGGAAGCGAGGCGGCGAATGGCGGCCTTCGCCGCCGAGAGGGGCTTCGGGCGGCCGGAGGTGCAGTACCGGCTCAAGGACTGGGGCGTTTCGCGGCAGCGGTACTGGGGAACCCCCATCCCGGTGGTCTACTGCGACGGCTGCGGCATCGTCCCGGTCCCGGACGAGGATCTGCCCGTCATTCTGCCCCCGATCGAGGACTGGAAGGGACTCGAGGGGAGCCCCCTGGCGAGGGTGGACTCGTTCGTGAACACCTCGTGTCCGCGGTGCGGCGGCGCCGCGCGGCGCGAGACCGACACGATGGACACCTTCGTCGACTCCTCGTGGTATTTCCTGCGCTACCTCGACCCCAGGAACGACCGCCAGCCGTTCGATCCGGCGGTGGCGAAGGCCTTCATGCCGGTCGATCTGTACATCGGGGGCGTCGAGCACGCGGTCGGCCACCTCATCTACTGCCGCTTCTGGACGATGATGCTGGCCGATCTCGGTCTGCTGGAGGTCCAGGAGCCGGCGGTGCGCCTGTTCACGCAGGGTATGGTCAACGCCCCGTCGTACCGGTGCGAGGTCCACGACTACATCGCACCCGCGGAGGTCCGCCGGAAGGGGGGCGATCCCTGCTGCCCGCATTGCGGGCGGGCGGTGGAGGTCCGGGTCGAGAAAATGAGCAAGTCGAAGCTCAACTCGGTCACCCCGGACGAGCTGATCGAGCGGTACGGCGCCGATGCGATGCGCCTGTTCAGCCTGTTCGGCGGTCCGCCGGTGAAGGACCTGGAATGGTCGGAGCAGGGAATCGAGGGCACGTTCCGGTTCGCCCAGCGGGTGGCTCGCGCCTACGAACGGCTGGCGCCGCTGGTCGAGGGCCTTCCCCCCGTGCCGGAGGATCCTGCGGCGGTGGCCGCGGACCCGGACGCCGACCGGCTGAGACGCAAGACGCACCGGACGATCGTGCGCGTGACACGCGACATCGAGGAGGAGCTGCAGCTCAACACGGCGGTCGCGGCGCTGATGGAGCTGGTGAACGAGATCTACCGGGTGACGGAGGGACGCCGGGTAGAGAGGAGTTCTCCGCTCGCCGCGGCCCTCGCCGAGGCCCTGCACGTGCTCGCCCGGCTGCTCGCGCCCTTCGCTCCGCACCTCGCGGAGGAGATGAACGCCCGGATCGGCGGGCGCGACCTGCTGGCCCGCGCCCGCTGGCCCGAGGCCGATCCGGCGCTCCTCGTCGAGGAGACGGTGACGCTGCCGGTGCAGGTCAACGGAAAGCTCCGGGGTCAGGTCTCGGTTCCCCGTGGCGCGGGCGAGGCGGAAGTCGTCGAAGCGGTGAAGGCGGCCGAATCGCTGGCCCGCCATCTGGAGGGACGCACGATCCGGCGCGTCGTGCTCGTGCCCGACCGCCTGGTGAACCTGGTGGTGTCGGGTTGAGGTGGAGACTGGCGGCCCTGCTGCTCGCCGCGGCGGTTTCCGCCGCCGGATGCGGGTATCACCTCGCGGGGAGGGGCAAGGGCACGGGGGTGGTGCCGGCGACGGCCCGGACGATCGGCATTCCGCCGCTGGCCAACGAGACCGACCGGCCGGAACTCGAGCAGCGGATCACCGAGGCCCTGGTGGACGAGTTCGTCCGCCGGGGACGGCTCGTCGTGCTCCCCGGCCCGGAGGGGGCCGACCTCCTGCTCGAGGGGGCGATCATGTCGTTCAGGACCGAACCGGTCACCTTCAGCGAGCAGGGACGGTTCGACCGCGTGGAGGTGGTGGTCACCGCCCGCATCAGGCTGCTCCAGACCTCACCCGAGCTGGTGCTGTGGAGCCAGAATCACTTCGTCTTCCGGGAGCAGTACGACGTGCCGGAGTCATCGCTGGCGGAGTTCGATCCGGAGATCGTGGCGATCGACGAGATCGCGAAGGGCTTCGCCCGGTCCGCGGTCACCTCGATGCTCGAAGGTTTCTGAGCGGCCGATGGCGGGGCGGGATCCGGTCGAACTCTTCCTCGAGAGCGGGGACGGCCCGCCCGTTCTCCTGCTCGCGGGAGACGACGAGGAGGCGATCGGCGCGGCGCTGGCCCGCGTGGTCGAGGCGGTGCCCGAGGAGGAGCGCGCGGCCGCGGTGGAGCGGTTCGACGTCGCCGACCTGGCCCGAGCGCTCGACGCGGCCCGGACGCCCTCGCTGCTCGGCGGCCGGCGCGTCGTGATCGTCGATGCCGGAGCCGCGCTCGGGCCGGGCGGTGACGGCTCCGTCCGCGAACGGCTCGAGGCGCACCTCGAGCGTTTTCCCCGCCGGGAAGGGTGCGCGGCTCTGCTCGTGGTCGTCGCCCGGAGGATCGATGGCCGCTCGCGGCTCGCGAAGCGGCTGGCGGCGGAGGGTGCCCTGGCGGTGTTCGACCGGCCGAAGGAGCGGGACATGCCGGCCTGGGTCGCGGCCGAGGCGCGCCGGCGCGGCCTGACGCTCGAGCCGGCGGCCTGCCAGGCGATCGCGGACGCGGTCGGCTCGGACACGGCCCTCGCCGCGCGCGAGCTCGACAAGCTCGCCCTCGCGGCTCCGGCCGCCGGCCGGCGGGGCCGCCGGAGCGTGGCGACTCCGCTCGTCGAGGCGCTGTTGCGGCCGGGGCGGTCGGTGGGGGCGTTCGCCCTGGAAGACGCCCTCCTGGCCGGCCGCGCGGCGGAGGCGCTCGACGCGCTGGACCGGCACCTGGCGGGAGCGGGACCGGGGGCGGGACCGGCGCTCCTCGGAAGGCTGGCCGCGATCGCCCGGCGGCTCACCGTGGCGCATGCCGTCGTCTCCGGAGGGGGCGGCGAGGCGGCGGTCCGGGATGCGCTGGGGTGTCACCCCTTCGTGGCGCGGAAGTATGCCGAGGCCGCTCGCCGCGGCGGCGCGAGGGGAGAGCACGGACTGGCGGCGGCGGTCGCGGCGGACGGTATGCTCAAGAGCGGCTCCGACGCCCGCGGGGCGCTGGTGCCGGTCGTTCTCGCACTGGCCGGGGCCGGTCGCGGTGACGCGGGCGGTCCGCCGGGGCGCAGGCGCGCGCGGGGGTGAAGGTGGCGTCCCACGAGACGATCCTGATCGTCGACTTCGGCAGCCAGGTCACGCAGCTGATCGCGCGCCGGATCCGCGAGGCCGGCGTGTACGCGGAGATCGTTCCGCCCGCCCGCGCGCCGGAACGCTGGGCGGCCCCGGGCGTCCGGGGGATCGTGCTGTCGGGCGGTCCCGCTTCCGTCTACGAGGAGGGAGCGCCGCCGCTGCCCGACGGCCTGCTCGCCACCGGCCTGCCGGTGCTCGGAATCTGCTACGGGATGCAGCTGCTCGTGCACAGTGCGGGGGGCCGCGTGGAGCCGGCGCCGGCGCGCGAGTTCGGCCGCGCGGAGCTGGTGCGCGAAGGACCCTCGCAGCTCCTCAACGGGTGGCCCGAGCGCAGCGTCGTCTGGATGAGTCACGGCGACAGCATCGCCGCCCTCCCGGCGGGTATGCGCGTCACCGCCCGGACGGAGAGCGCTCCCTACGCGGTCGTCGAGGACGACGGCCGCCGGCTGTATGGCGTGCAGTTCCATCCGGAGGTCCGCCACACCGAGTACGGGACCGAGCTCCTGGCCAACTTCGCCCTGGCCATCTGCGGCTGCCGGGGCGACTGGACGATGGAAGCCTACGAGCGGGAAGCGGTGGAGGAGATCCGCCGCACGGTGGGCGAGGAGGATCGCGTCGTCTGCGCCCTTTCCGGAGGCGTGGACTCCTCGGTGATGGCGCTGTTGGTGCATCGGGCCGTCGGGGACCGCCTCACCGCGGTGTTCGTCGACAACGGCCTGCTGCGGCTGGGAGAGCGGGAACAGGTGGTGGCGACCTTCCGCGACCGCTACCGCCTTCCGGTCGAGGTGGTCGACGCGCGGGAGGAGTTTCTCGATCGTTTGCGGGGCGTCGTCGATCCGGAGGAGAAGCGGCGTCGCATCGGGCACACGTTCATCGAGGTCTTCGAACGCGCCGCATCCCGCAGCGGAGCGCGGTGGCTGGCTCAGGGAACCATCTATCCCGATCGGATCGAGTCGGCGTCCGTGTCGGGACCGTCGGCGGTGATCAAGACGCACCACAACGTGGGCGGCCTGCCCGAGCGGATGCGGCTGGGCCTCGTCGAGCCGCTCAAGTGGCTGTTCAAGGACGAGGTCCGCCGCCTGGGCGAGCGACTCGGCCTGGCACCGGCCTTCGTCCGGCGGCATCCGTTCCCCGGACCGGGGCTCGCCGTGCGCGTGCTCGGTGAGGTGACCGCCGAGCGGCTGGAGATCCTCCGGCGGGCCGACCACATCTTCCGCGAGGAGCTCGAGGTGTCGGGATGGATGGAGCGCACCTCGCAGGCCTTCGCCGTCCTGCTGCCGGTGCGGAGCGTCGGGGTGATGGGGGATGGCCGCACCTACGAGCAGGTGATCGCGCTCCGCTCGGTCGACACCGACGACTTCATGACGGCCGACTGGTCGCGGCTGCCGGAGGATCTGCTGGCGCGGGTGGCGACCCGGATCGTGGGCGAGGTTCGCGGGGTGAACCGCGTCGTCTACGACATCACCTCCAAGCCGCCGGCCACGATCGAGTGGGAGTGACCGGTCGCGGCACCGCGGGCCCGTCCGGGGCCCGCGTGTAGAATGAACAATCCGGACCGGAGGCCGACGTGGCGCGCACGCCCTTCGTTCACCTGCACAATCACACCGAATTCAGCCTGCTCGACGGGGGCCAGCGGATCCCCGATCTGATGAAGCGGGCTGCCGACCTCGGCATGCCGGCGGTCGCGATGACGGACCACGGCAACCTGTTCGGGGCGGTCCCCTTCTTCCTGGCCGCGCGGGATCACGGTCTCAAGCCGATTCTGGGGGCGGAGGTCTACGTCGCCCCGGGCAGCCGGTTCGACCGAAGCGTCGACGCCCGGCGCCGTCCCTATTACCACCTGCTGCTGATCGCCGAAACGGACGAAGGCTTCAAGAACCTGGTGAAGCTGGTCAGCGCGGGCTATCTGGAGGGGTTCTACTACCGGCCGAGGGTGGACAAGGAGCTGCTCCGCCGGCATGCGGCGGGCCTGATCGCGACTTCCGGCTGCCTGTCGGCCGAGATCCCCGTCCTCCTCCGGGCACGGGCGTACGAGGAGGCGCGCCGCGTCCTCGCCGAGTATCTCGAGATCTTCGGTCGCGATCGGTTCTACCTCGAGCTGCAGGATCACGGCCTCGAGGCGCAGCGGACGGTGAACGAAGGGATCCTGCGCCTCGCCGAGGAGACCGGGCTGCCGCTGATCGCCACCAACGACGTGCACTTCCTCACGCGCGAGGACCACGCAGCCCACGACGTTCTGATCTGCATCGGGACGGGCAAGAAGCGGAACGACGAAGGCCGCCTCCGCTATTCCCCGGAGCACTACTTCAAGTCGGCCGAGGAGATGGCCGAGCTCTTCCCCGAGCGCCCGGATGCCCTGGCGAACACGGTCGAAATCGCGGACCGGTGCCGGGTCGAGCTCGACTTCGGCCGGCATCACCTCCCGCGGTTCCCGGTGGGCGAGGGAGAGGACCTGGCGAGCGCGCTGCGGAGGAGAGCGAAAGAAGGGTTCGAGGCGCGCCGGGCCGCTTGGGAGCGCGAAGCGAAGGCGGGCCGGCTGAGGCACCCGCTGACCGACTACGAGGCGCGCCTCGAGAAGGAGCTCGACACGATCGTCGAGATGGGTTTCCCCGGCTACTTCCTCATCACCGCCGATCTCATCGGCGAGGCGAAACGGAAGGGCATCGCCGTGGGGCCCGGGCGGGGGTCGGCGGCGGGATCGCTGGTGGCCTACTGCCTCGGCATCACCGACATCGATCCGCTGCAGTACGACCTCCTCTTCGAGCGGTTTCTCAATCCCCAGCGGGTGACGATGCCCGACATCGACATCGACTTCTGCTTCCGCCGGAGGGGAGAGATCATCGACTACGTGACCGAGAAGTACGGCCGGGAGAACGTGGCGCAGATCATCACCTTCGGAACGCTGGCCGCCAGGGCCGCGATTCGGGATGCCGGACGGGTCCTCGACCTCCCTTACCCGGAGGTCGATCGGATCGCCAAGCTGGTTCCGGAGGCGATCGGCACGAAGCTCAGCGAGGCGATCGAGGAGGTGCCGGCCCTGGCGGAGATGTACCGGCGCGGCGGCCCGGAGAGGGAGCTGCTCGACGTCGCGATGCGAATCGAGGGGATGCCGCGCCACGCGAGCGTTCACGCGGCGGGGGTGGTGATCACCCCGGAGCCGGTCGTCGAGTACGTTCCGCTCTTCCGGACGAACCGCGACGAGATCACCACACAGTGGGCCAAGGACGAGGTCGAGAAGGTCGGCCTGCTGAAGATGGACTTCCTCGGGCTGAAGACGCTGACCCTCATCGAGGACTGCCTCGCGTCGATCGAGGCGGCGGGATTGCCGAAGCCCGACCTCGACCGCATCCCCCTCGACGACCCCGAAACCTACGAGCTATTCGGCCGGGGGGACACCTCGGGCGTGTTCCAGTTCGAGTCCTCGGGGATGCGGGATATCCTGCGCCGGTTGAAGCCGCAGAAGTTCGAAGATCTCATCGCTCTCAACGCGTTGTACCGGCCGGGACCGCTCGGCTCCGGGATGATCGAGGACTTCATCCAGCGCCGTCACGGGCGCGTGCCGGTCACCTATCCCCACCCGCTGACGGAGCCGATCCTGAAGGAGACGTACGGCGTGATCGTGTATCAGGAGCAGGTGATGCAGATCGCGTCGGTGATGGCCGGCTACTCGCTGGGGGAGGCCGACCTCCTGCGGCGGGCCATGGGGAAAAAGAAGCGCGAGGTGATGGAAGCCGAACGGGAGCGCTTCGTGGCCGGAGCGGAGAAGCGGGGGGTCAGCCGGCGGGATGCCGAGCGGATCTTCGAACTCATGGCCCACTTCGCCGGCTACGGCTTCAACAAATCCCACTCCGCGGCCTACGCGCTCGTGGCCTACCGGACGGCGTACCTGAAGGCCCACTATCGCGTGCACTTCATGGCCGCCCAGCTGACGAGCGAGAAGGACCACACCGACAAGCTGGTCGAGTACGTGGCGGCCTGCCGCGAGGCGGGCGTGGAGATTCTCCCGCCGAGCATCAACCGGAGCGGGCGGTACTTCGAGGTCGAGGGCGACAAGATCCGCTTCGGCCTGGCGGCGATCAAGGGGGTGGGGGAGGGATCGGTGGACGCGATCCTCGAGGCGCGGCGGCGGCTCGGACGCTTCGAGTCCTTGGATCAGCTCTGCACCGAGGTCGATCGGAAGGCGATCAACCGGCGCGTCCTCGAGGCCCTCATCAAGTCCGGGGCCCTGGACGAGCTGGGCGATCGGGCGGCCCTGTTCGCGGCGCTGGACGGAGCCCTCGAGCGGGGTGCGCGGGCGGCGAGCGACCGGGCGGCGGGTCAGGCGTCGCTGTTCGGTGGGGGAGAGGGAATCACCGCGCCCGCCCCTCGGCCTCCCGAGGTGCCGGCGTGGTCCGACCGCGAGCGACTCGCCGGTGAGAAGGAAGCGCTCGGCTTCTACCTGTCCGGCCATCCCCTCGACGAGCACGCGGAGCGGCTCGCGCGCGTCACCACGCACCGGATCGCCGAGCTGGGCGCGGCGGGGGAGGTGGCCGTCGGCGGCATGATCAGCGGGCTGAGGCGGCGGCGCACGCGGGCGGGCGAGTGGATGGCGGTGTTCAACCTGGAGGACACGACGGGACACGTGGAGTGCGTCGTGTTCCCCAAGCTCTTCGGGGAGGTGCAGGACCGTCTCGAGGACGGCGCGATCGTGGTCGTCGCCGGGCGGGCCGAGGGGGGGGAGGGGGAGTTCCGGCTTCTCGCGGAGTCGGTCCATTCCCTCGAGGACGCGCCCGAGCGGGCGGCCGACGGGCTGACGATCGTCCTCCGCGCGGACGGTGCGCCGGTCCCGATCGAACGGCTGGAGCGGGTGCTGGAGTCTTACCCGGGCTCGACGCCGGTCTACTTCGAGGTGGTGCGCCCGGGAGCCTTCCGCGTCTGGCTCGAGGCGGGGAGCGGCCACCGCGTCAGCGGCGGCCGCGAACTCATCGGCGAACTCCGTCGGCTGGTGGGTCCCGACGCCGTCCGGCCGGGCCGGCCGGGCTGAGCCCGCCGGCCGTCAGAGCCACTTCTCGAGCAGCTCGGGGGTCAGCCGCGCCGGGTGGCCCCTCCAGACGATCTTGCCGTCCTTGACCACGGCCGCGGCGGGGATGCTGCTCACGTTGAAGGCCCGGCTCATCTCGCCGTTTTCCTTGGCGATCGGATACGTCAGGTGGTTGTCGGCGATGAACTGCTGGACCTTCTCCTCGGTGGCGCTCCGGGTGATCTTGGTCAGGCCGATCACTTGCAGGCCGCGGTCCTTGTAACGCTCCCAGGTCTGCTCGATCTTCGGCACCTCGCGACGGCAGTGCGGGCACCACTGCTCCCAGAAGATCAGCAGCGTCGTTCCCTTCGAGGGCCACTGGACGAGCTCGCGCCCCTGGAACCACTTCTCGATCCCGAGCTCCTTCGGGGCGGGGCGACCGAGGACCGACAGCATCTGGTTCAGGCGGGCCGCTTGCCGCTGGGCGGCCGTGCCCCCGTACTCGCGGTTGAGCCGCTGGATCCGGGCGCGGGCGGTCTCGACGTCGCCGGCCTGGAGCGCCTGATCGGCTTCCTGGTACAGCCGGCGCGCCTCCTGCTCGCGGGCCGGATCGGGAGCTGCGGCCCGCTGGCGGGCCTCCAGCGCCCGCAGCCGGCGCTCGAGGTCGGCGACCTTCTTCTCGAGCGCCTCGAGACGGGCGTCGGTGGAGGATCCGGCATCCTGCGCAGCCGGGGCCGGCTCCCGGGATCGCTCCTTCCGGCGCTCCTTCGCGAACGGCACGGCCGGGGCGGCCAGGAGGAGAACGGCGGCGAGTGCGGCGGCGGACAGGCGAACCTTCATCGTCTCGTCTCCCGGTTGTCGAACGCCGCGGCGAGCGGGCGCGGCGGCGGGATTCTACCGCGAGCCGCCGGGAGCCGCCCCGCGGTTGCCGCAGGGGGACCGCTGCGCTAGGCTCGCCTTCTTTTCTGACGAGGCCGTGCGGCCCTCGCCCGGGAGGCTTGTGCATGGAGCGGTACGTCTTCACCTCCGAGTCGGTCACGGAGGGGCATCCCGACAAGCTCGCCGACCAGATCTCGGACGCCGTGCTCGACGCGGTTCTCAAGAAGGACCCGGTGGGGAGGGTGGCCTGCGAGACGCTGGTCACCACCGGCCTCGCGCTCGTCGCCGGGGAGATCACCACGGCGGCGTTCATCGATTTCCAGGAGGTCGTGCGCGGGACGATCGAGGCGGTCGGCTACACCGATCCCGCCTTCGGCTTCGACGCGAAGACCTGCTGCGTGATGGCCACGATCGACGAGCAGTCTCCGGACATCAAGATCGGCGTGGACAAGGACGGAGCCGGCGATCAGGGGCTCATGTTCGGCTACGCCTGCCGTGAAACGCCGGAGCTGATGCCGCTGCCGATCATGCTGGCGCACCGCATCTGCCAGCGGCTCGCGTTGCTGCGGCGTTCGGGCGAACTGCCGTATCTCCGGCCCGACGGGAAGAGCCAGGTCACGGTCGAGTACGAGGGGGACCGGCCGGTGCGGGTGCCGGCGGTGGTGGTGAGCACCCAGCACGACGACGACGTCACCCACGAGCGGATCCGGCGCGACGTCATCGAACAGGTGATCCGTGCGGTGATCCCGCCGGAGATGCTCGACGAGGACACCCGGTACCACGTCAACCCGACGGGCCGGTTCGTCGTCGGAGGCCCGCACGGCGACACCGGCCTCACCGGCCGGAAGATCATCGTCGATACCTACGGCGGGGTCGGCCATCACGGGGGCGGCGCCTTTTCCGGCAAGGACCCGACCAAGGTGGACCGCTCGGCTTCCTACATGGCCCGGAAGGTGGCGAAGAACATCGTCGCCGGCGGCCTCGCCGACCGATGCGAGGTGCAGCTCGCCTACGCGATCGGCGTCGCGGAGCCGGTCTCGGTGCGAGTGATGACTTTCGGTACCGGGAAGGTCCCGGAGTCGCAGCTCGAGCGGGCGGTCCGCGAGGTGTTCCCGCTGACGCCCCGCGGGATCATCGAGCATCTCCAGCTGCGGCGGCCGATCTACCGCAAAACGGCCGCGTACGGCCACTTCGGCCGGGAGGACGCCGATTTCACGTGGGAGGCGGTCGACATGGTCGACCGCCTGACCAAGGTCGTGAACGGTTGAGGCGGTCCGCGGCGGGCGCCGGCCGCGGCGTGCGGACCGGCTCCGGCGGGTAACGGGAGGAGTGCCCTGATGACGTACGACGTCAAGGATCTCGGTCTGGCGCGCAGCGGCAAGGAGAGGATCGAGTGGGCGGACCGGACGATGCCGGTGCTGCGCTCGATCCGCGAGGACTTCGCCCGCCGCAAGCCGCTCCGCGGAGTCAAGATCGCCGCCTGCCTCCACGTCACCACGGAGACGGCCAATCTCGTCAGGACGCTGAAGGCGGGGGGCGCCCGGGTGGCCCTGTGCGCCAGCAACCCGCTCTCCACCCAGGACGACACGGCGGCTTCGCTGGTGAAGGACTACAAGATCCCCGTGTTCGCGGTGAACGGCGCGAGCCACAAGCTCTACTACGAGCACATCCACCGGGCGCTGGAGATCGGTCCCAACGTGACGATGGACGACGGGTGCGATCTCGTGTCGACCGTTCACAGCGAGCGGAGAGAGCTCCTCGACGACGTCATCGGGGGAACCGAGGAGACGACGACGGGCGTGATCCGGCTCCGGGCCATGGCCGGGGACGGATCCCTGGCCTACCCGGTCATCGCGGTCAACGACGCGTTGACGAAGCATCTGTTCGACAACCGGTACGGGACGGGTCAGAGCACCCTCGACGGCGTGCTCCGGGCGACCAACCTGCTGGTCTCCGGCATGACCGTCGTGGTGGCCGGATACGGTTGGTGCGGTCGGGGCATCGCCAGCCGGGCCATGGGGCTCGGCGCTCAGGTGATCGTGTGCGAGGTGGATCCGTTGAGGGCCCTTCAGGCGAAGATGGACGGGTTCCGCGTGCTCCCGATGAGCGCCGCGGCCCGGGAGGGCGACCTCTTCCTGACGGCCACCGGCAACAAGCACGTGATCCGGGAGGAGCACTTCCGCCGGATGAAGCACGGGGCGGTGGTGGCGAACTCGGGCCACTTCAACGTCGAGATCGACATTCCGGCGCTCGAGAAGCTGTCGAAGAGCAAGCGCCGCGTGCGCGGCGTGGTCGACGTCTACACGCTGCGCGACGGCCGGGAGATCGCGCTCCTCGCCGAGGGGCGCCTGGTGAACCTCTCGGCGGCGGAGGGGCATCCGGCATCCGTGATGGACATGTCGTTCGCGAATCAAGCGATGGCCGTCGAGCATCTGGTCAAGCAGGCTGGTCGGCTCGAACCGGGTGTGTACAAGGTGCCCGAGGCGATCGATCGGAAGGTGGCTGCCCTCAAGCTCCGCGCGATGGGGGTGAGGATCGATCGGCTCACCGCGGAGCAGCGGGCCTACCTGGCCTCCTGGCAGGAAGGAACGTAGGCCGAGCGGAGCCGCCGCCTCAGCGGGCCCGGGCGAGCAGCGCGGTCCCGCCGGCGGCGAGCAGGGCGGGGGGGAGCCAGACGGCGAGCTCCGGTGCGAGCGCCCCCTCGCGGCCGAACGACGTCGTGACCGCCCACAGCGACCAGAAGGCGAAGGTGATCAGCAGCGCCAGCCCGAACCCGTAGCGGGAGCGGTGCCGCGTGCCCCCGGAGAGCATCAGGGGGGCGCCGAGGAGGACGAGGAGCACCGGGAGGAGCGGCTGGGCGAGCTTCTCGTAGAGCCCGACCCGGAGCGGCGTGGCGTCATAGCCGCTCCTGGCGACCCTCTGGAGGTGGGCGCGGAGTTCGGCGAAGCTCATCTGGTCGGCCAGGCGACGGCCGAGGAGGAGGCGCCGCCGCGTCTCGCCGAAGGTCTCCGGGGGTTCGGACAGGGGCGAGGCGTAGGTGTCGAAGGTCTCGTATCGGGGGGGTGCGGCGTCGGGTCGGAAGACGCGGCGCCAGCCGCGGGTGAACCGCCACGTTCCGTCCACGAAACGCGCCTGCCGCGCCTCGATCCGCTCGACGATCCTCGCCGTCGCCGGATCGACGAGGGTCACGGAGGGGGCGAGGATGGTCTTCCGGCGTCCGTCCCAGCCGAGCATCGACCAGAGCGCTCCGTCCTCTCCGACCAGCCACCGCCGTCCGGTCTGGATGTCGTCGGTCGAGGGGCGGCCCCGGAGCCGTTCGAGAGCCCGCTGGGACTCGCGGGCCGCCGCCGGAACGAGGGTTTCCTGGGTGAGGGCGTAGACGGCGCTCACCGCCAGAGTCGCCAGAAGCAGGGGCGCCGCGATCCGCGGTGGCCCGATGCCGGAGGCCTTGAGGGCCACGATCTCGCCCGCCTGGGCGATGACGGCGAGGCTGACCATGGCCGCGAACAGCGCGGCGATCGGCAGGAGGAACCTCAACCGGCCCGGAAGGGCCAGCCCCACGTAGGCGAGGAGGTCTCCCCAGGGGAGATCCCGCCGGTCGGGGGAGATCGCCTCGAAGCCCTCCTTGAACTCGAGGACGGAGGTCAGCAAGAGGAGCACCGCCAGCCCGGCGGCGAGATAGCGCAGATGCCCGGCGGTGAGGTAGGCGTCGAGCCGGGTGAAGCCCGCCCACCGCTCGGGTCGAAAGCCGCCGCCCGCCGGCCGCCGTCGCCCGAACCGCGGCAGCAGCCCCGCGAGACGCGTGGCGAACGGGAGGCGGCGCCGGTGCCCCAATCGCAACCAGAGCACGACGGCCCACAGGCCGACGAGGCCGTCGGGGAGCCAGGGCCCCAACCAGGGAGGCCAGGTGCCCTGTTCGGAAAGGCCGAGCCCGACGTTGAGCACGAGCCAGAAGAGGAAAATGATCGACAGCGCCTGGCTGAGGCCGACGAACCGGCCACCCCGCCGGGAGCGCACCGCGAGTGGAAAGGCGGCCAGGGCCAAGGCGAGAACCGCCACCGGGAGCGCCCACCGGCGGTGCCACTCGAGGCGGGCCTTCCGCAGGCGGACGCGCGCGGCCAGACGGCGCCCGGCCGACCGGGCCTCCGCGGCTTCCTTCGCATACTTCCGGATCAGCGCGGGGAGGGCGGCGCCGACCGCATCGCGGTGGTCCCGGCGCCGCGAGCCGACCAGGGCCTGAAACGCCGCATCGGGGGGGAAAGTCATCGTGAACCGGCTGAACCGGATGACGCTGTAGCCGCCGCGGCCGGGCTGCCAGAGGTGCCGCTCGCCGTCGTCGAGCAGGAGGCTGACACGTCCGGTCTCGCGGTCGAAGACGGCTCGGCCCCGAGCGGCGACGACCAGCGAGGCGACCGAGCGGTCGGGCGCCTCCTGGTGCAGGAGGATCCCCTCCAGGACGCGACCCTGGCCCGGGGCATCCGCGGCGGAGCGGGCGTAGAGCACCGTCCCGGGCAGCCGGTTGTAGAAGACACCCGGATCGATCTCCCGGGAGAGGTCTCGGGACCGGACGACCTCGGCGGCGAGGCTGCGCGCGTGCACGTTCCCGAGCGGCACCAGGAAGTGGGCGGTGAGGAGGCTCGCCGCGGTCGCCACCACCGCCGCTCCCAACAGCGGGCGGGCCAGGCGGGCCGGCGCGATTCCGGCCGCCTGGAGGGCGACCACCTCGTGCTGGGAGGCCATCCGGCCGATCCCGACGAGCGTGGCCAGCAGGACCGCCATCGGGAGGGTCAGGATCAGCAGGTAGGGGAGCTTGGCGAGGACGAAACCGAGAACGAGCCGAACCGGGACCCGCTTTTCGATCGTCTGCCGGGCCAGGAGGAAGAGGTAGTTGATCAGGAGAACGAAGGTGAAGCCCGCGAGCCCGAAGGCGAAGGGAGCGCCGAACTCCTTCAGCACGTACCGATCGACCCGCGCGCGCGGCATGGCTCGCTGGCGCTCCTTGCCCGCCGTGTCCGGGCGGGCGGGGACTCACGATAGCGGCCCCCCCGCGGCGAGCCAACCCCCGGGCGCGGAAACCGCTCCGCCCCGGGTCGGCGCCGTGGCCTTCCTCTCCGGCTACCTTTCTTCTCCCTCTTCTTCCTCCTCGTCCTCCTCGTCAGGAGGGAACAGCTCGGCCACGACCTCGTCGAGGGCCCGACGAAGACGATCCCGGGCCACTTCGGTGGGAACGAGATCTCCGCCTCGCACCTCCACCGGCCGGGGGTACGGCTCGCCGAGACGCTCGCTGTGCCGGGTATAGGCCTCGGCGATCGAGCGGACCGCGATGTCGAGCGCCCTCTCGGCGGCGGCCGAGAGGGTCTCCGTTTCCGACACGTGCCAGAACTCCAGGACGGCGCTCGCGGAGTCGGTCGAGCGCGTCACCACGAACAGATCCCAGACCGGCAGGCGAACCAGGTGGTACGACTCCGGCCACGAATACCCCGGTCCGCTTTCGGCCCAGTTGATCCAGATGATCTCCCGGGGGAGGAGGGCGACGGGATGGCCCGTCGAGGCCGGCGAGCCCTCCCTCGAGATGAAGACGCGGCCGGTCTTCCGGTCGACGATGGCGAAAGCGGGAAGCCTTTCGTGGATGTCCCTCAGGAGGATCTCGGCGACCGCCTTCCGGAGAGGCGTCTCGTCGTCGTTCCAGTCTTCCTCCAGGTAGGACCAGGCGTTCTCGATCCATGGCCATTCCCGGAATCGGCTCGCCAGCCCCCAGGACTCGAAAGGATTGGGCCATTGGTCCCAGAGCTCCTGTTCGTCGTCCGGATCCGGCTCCGAATCGCCGCCCGGCTCTCCTTCCGCGTCCTCCTCCCACCAATCGGGACGCGGCGGCTTGACGAAGCGGGGGCGCTGCCACGCCAGTTCGCTCTCGACCCACCACCGGGCCTCCGGGGCGAACAGGAACAGGCGCAGGTCCGGTACGTCCCTGGGGATCTCCCCACCGAAGGCGACCGAGAGGATCGCCAGCTCTTCCGGCGTGAAAAGGTCGACGAGAGTGGGCTCCTTCCCCTCGGGGAACCGGGGCTCGCGCTCGCCCCGCTCGAGCACCCTCGCGAGATCGCCGGCCGTCCTGACCCAGCGCATCGTTCCGATCGGGAGGGGAACCCCCGCCTCCTGGGCTGCCATCCAGACGATTCGGGCCCGCTCCGCCGTGTCCTTGACGAGCCGGCGGAGCGAGGTCCGCGCCGTGATCTTCTCCAGCTCCCGGCCCGTTTCCCGGGCGAGCAGCTCGCGGACGAACTCCAGCTTGTCCTTCCCGGCAGTCACCGCGGTGCCTCTGGCTCGACGCTGTCCGGAGACTAGCGCAGGAGGGGCTCGAAGATCCAGCACGGTTCGCGGATCGGCTTGAGTCCGATAATGCGCATTATGTCAACTAGCGCCGAAGGCCAAGCCGCTTCCGGGATTTCGCTCCCGCCGGAGCCCCCGCAGCCCTATCCCCACGGCGGTCCCGCCCTCGCCCTTCCGCTCCCCTCCGGCGGAGGGAGCGTGCACGGCCTGGGTCGACCCCGGCCGCTCGCTCCGGGCGCGCGGGCCCGCCAGCTCGCCGCCCGCGATCGACGCACTCTCCGCGCGGCTCCCGGGACCTCGCCAACACGCCGCGGCGTCGCTGGCGAGACGTGCTCACCGGAGCGCCCTTCGCCGCGCGCCAGCGGCGAGCCGGCGCTCAGCTCTCCTCGGCGATCTGTTCCTTGAGATCCGCGACGATCTGCTCGAGGACCTCGAGCAGCTCCTCCGGAGGCACGACCTCGCGCTCGAACTTGAGGCTGAGCGTGAAGTCGCGGTCGGGCGGCCGGTACCGGAAAACGTAGGGGCGCCGGCCTTCCGATCTGCGTCTTGCGCTGTCGCGACCCCGCTTGCGGTCCCGAACCTCGTCCCGCGTCAGCCGCTCCTCCGCCACCTGCTGGACCAGCGCCAGCATGTCGCGAGTCGTCGGCTGCCGGGCGATCTCCATCAGCGTGCTCTTCGTGGTGATGTCGGCGCGCCGACATGCCTCCTGGACCTCCGGAGGCATCCGGTTGAGGCTGAGGATCTCGGTGATGCTCGTGCGGGAGCGCCCGAGCTTGCGCGCGACCTGCTCGTGCGTGTAACCGAAGTCCTCGCACAGGCGGGCGATCGCTTCCGCCTCTTCGAAGACCGAGAGGTTCCGCCTCTGGAGGTTCTCGATGAGGCTGATCTCGAGCGTGCCCCGGTCGTCGACATCCAGCTCGATGCAGGGCACCATCGACAGACCGATCTTGCGCGCGGCGCGGTAGCGCCGCTCCCCTGCGATGATCTCGTACTGGCCGTCGGGGAGCGGTCGCACGAGGATCGGCTCGAGAATCCCCTTCTCCCGGATCGACTCCGCCAGCTCGTCGATGTCGGACAGCTCGCGGCGCGGCTGGTTGGGGTTCGGGACCAGGAGTTCGATGTCGATCATCCGCCCGATGGCAGCCGGGCGCGCCGAGGTGATCTGGTCGACGAAGTGCGTGTCCGCCCGCATGCGATGCGTGGGCGGCAATCCGCGGTTCTTAGACACGTTCGAGAACCTCCTCGGAGAGGCGATAGTACTCCTCCGCGCCGCGGGAGGACGGCGCGAAGGTGAAGATCGGCTGCTTGTAGGCGGGAGACTCCTCGAGGCGGACGTTCTTGCTGATCCGGGTCTTGAAGACTTTGTCCCCGAAGACTTCCTGGATCTGGCGGTCGATGTCGCGGGCCAGGACGGTCCGGCGGTCGTGGATGGTGACGAGAACTCCGAGGAGTTGGAGGTCGGGGTTGGCGCGCAGCCGGATGCGCTCGTACGTCTCGAGGAGGTCGTCGGTCCCCTCCAGGGCGAAGTAAGAGGACTGGATCGGGACGAGCAGGTGCGTGGCGGCGATCAGCGCGTTGACGGTGAGCATCCCGAGGGTCGGCGGAGTGTCGATGATGGCGAAGTCGAAGGACGACCTGGCCGGCTCGAGTTTGTCCTTGAGGCGGAAGTGGGCGTCGAGCTGGCCGGCGAGAGCGGGCTCCACCTTGGCCAGCGCGAGCCGGGCCGGGGCGATGAAGAGGTTCTCGACCTGGCAGGTCTGGATGACGTCCTCGAGCGTGATGGCCGGGTCGGTCAGCAGCTCGTAGGTGGAGAGCTTGATCGCCTCGAGCTCGAGGTAGGACAAGCTCGCGTTGCCCTGGGGGTCGAGATCGATCAGCAGAGTGCGATGGCCTTTGTTGGCGAGCGCCGCGGCCAGGTTGATGGCGGTGGTCGTCTTCCCTACACCGCCCTTCTGGTTCGCTATCGCAAGGATCATGGAGGCCCCGAGGTTGGCGCGAAGCCCGGAGAGGGCGCGCCGGGGCGCTCATCGTAGAAGAGGGCGGACGCGAACGCAACGGGGCGGAGGAAAAAGGAAGACTTTCGCTTTCGCCTATTGTTCGTATTCGCCGAGACGCGGGGCGCCCAGGCTCTCGAGCCACGCGCGGATCTGCTCGTTGTCGCGCTGGCTGGCGGCGAGGTCGAGCCGCTCGGCGCGGTCGAGAACCTCGGCCCGGGCGTAGATCGGGACTCCTTTGCGGAGCGCGAGGGCGATCGCGTCGGAGGGCCGGCAGTCGACGACGCGCGGGCCGGAGGGCGTTTCGAGATGCAGGTCGGCGTAGAAGACGTTCCCCTCGACTCGCGTGATCACGACCTTGGCGATGCGCGCTCCGAGTTGGTCGAGGATCGCGTGAATCAGGTCGTGCGTCATCGGGCGCGGGTTCGCGATGTGCTCGAGCTCCTTCGCGATGGCGTCCGCCTCGAACGCACCGACCCACATCGGGAGCTTGCGGTCGCTTCCGCGCTGCCGCAGGACGAGCAGGATCCCCTTGGTGATCGGATCGGCCATCAGGCCGAGAACCCGGAGCTCGACTTCCATCGGCGTCCTCCGGCGCCCGAGGCGAGGTTACGGGCGCCCGCGGGGCAAGTCAAGATCGCGCGGCGGCTCGCCGGGGCGCGACCTCGCCCCGGAGACTGTTGGGGCCCGCGGCGGTGATCGTCACCGCGACGCGGTCGCCGGGCCGGACCCCGGCACCGGGGAAGTTGACGACGCGGTTGCTGGTGGTCCGGCCGGCCCACTCGGCCGCGTCGCGCCGGCTGGGTCCCTCGACCAGGACCTCGACGGTCCGGCCGACGAGACGGGCGTTGCTTTCGAGCTGGATCCTCCGCTGGAGGGCCTGGAGCCGCATGAGCCGTTCGATTTTCACGCCTCGGGGCACGTCGTCGGGAAGACCTGCGGCGGGGGTTCCGGGGCGCGGCGAGTAGACGAAGGAGTAGACCTGGTCGAAGCGGACCGTTTCGAGGAGCGACAGCGTTTCCTCGAACTCGGCCTCCCCTTCCCCGGGGAAGCCGACGATGACGTCGGTCGACAGGCTGATGCCCGGCACGGCCTCGCGGAGGGCGGCGACCCTGGCGAGGTAGAGTTCGCGGTCGTAGCCGCGGCGCATGGCGGCCAGAATGCGCGACGAACCGCTCTGCACCGGCAGATGGAGGTGATCGCAAACCTGCGGCAGCTCCGCCATCGCCTGGATGATCGGCGGGCGGAGGTGCAGCGGGTGCGAGGTCGTGAAGCGGATTCTTTCGATCCCGGAGATGGCGGCCGCGCCGCGAAGGAGATCGGCCAGGCCGGCGCGGGTGGCGGGGCAGCGGTAGGCGTTGACGTTCTGGCCGAGGAACTCGACCTCGCGGTAACCCTCGCCGGCCAGCCGCCGCACCTCCTCCAGGACGTCGGCGAGGGGCCGGCTCACCTCCCGCCCGCGGGTGCGGGGGACGATGCAGTAGGTGCAGGTCTTGTTGCATCCCTCCATGACCGTCACGTAGGCCTTGACCCGTGCCGGATCGCGGCGCACCGGCTGTCCCGGTGGGAAAAGACCGTCCTGGTAGAGCGTCGTGTCGACGATCCCCCGCCGCTCCGCAGCCCGGGCGAGGAGATCGGGAAGGCGCCCCTCCGCGCGCGGCCCGAGGACGAGGTCGAGCCACGGCGCGCGCTGCAGGAGGGCGTCGCCCGCCATCTGGGCCACGCAGCCGGTCACTCCCACGATCAGTTCCGGGCGGCGGCGCTTGAGACCCTCGATCTGCCCCAGCGCCGCGTAGACCTTCTCCTCCGCCTTTTCGCGAACGGCGCAGGTGTTCAGCAGCAGGACGTCGGCCTCCTCCCGGGAGGCGGCGGGGAGGTAGCCCAGCCCCTCGAGCACGCCGGCCATCTTCTCCGAGTCGTGCTCGTTCATCTGGCAACCCCAGGTGTCGATCCAGTACCGCCCCTTCATGGCGCTTCGCTCCCGGCGATCGCCGCTCGCAGCTCGCGGTGAAGGCGTGCCAGGTCGGTGGACACGACGCGGGAGCCGCCGGCGGTGGTCATGAAATTGGTATCGCCTTCCCATCGCGGGACGACGTGCAGGTGAACGTGCTCGGGGATCCCCGCGCCCGCCGCGCGCCCGATGTTGAAGCCCAGGTTGAATCCGTCGGGCCGCCAAAGCCGCCGCATCGCAGCGCAGCAGCGGGCGGCCGCGTCGATCAGTGCGGCGCGGCTCTCCGGAGGAAGTCCTTCGAGATCGCCGCAATGCTCGCGCGGTGCCACCATCGCGTGCCCGCCGTTGTAGGGGTACCGGTTGAGCATGACGAGGACCCGGTCCCTGAGCACGACCAGGTTCTCGTCGTCGGCCTTCGGTTCGCCCCAAACCCGGCAGAAAAGGCAGCCCTCCTCCTGGCCGCCCACCGGCCCGCTCGCCGCGCCGGTGACCCAGTCATGGCGCCAGGGCGCGAACAGGTGCCTCACGGCGCGGGATCGATCTTCAGGACGGCATCGCCGCCAGGGGGCGCGATCCGCTCCCCCTGCTCGGTATCGGCCGGAGCCTCCGGGGCAGCGGCGCCGGGCGGATTGAGCATCTCCCGCAGCTCCTTGCCCGGCTTGAAGTACGGAACGACCTTCCCCGGCACCTCGACCGTCTCCCCGGTCTTCGGGTTCCGGCCCTGCCGTGGCCGCCGCTGGCGGAGGCGGAACGAGCCGAAACCGCGGAGCTCGATCTTCTCCTTGCGGCGCAGAGCTTCGACGATCGAGTCGAGCACGGTCTTCACGACCGCTTCCGCCTCGGCCTTGGACAGGCCGGCCGCCGCCGCGATCTTTTCCACCAGATCGGCCTTGGTCATCGCCCCTCCGACTCCTCAGGCGCCGTCCGTCCCGCCGCCATCCGGCGATTCGGCATCGTCCGCCGCCGGTCCGCCCTCGTCGTCCGCCGCCTCCTCCCGGCCGGCCTGGCGCTCCTTGAGCGCCGCGAGATCGCCGGCCAGATCGCCCAGCGTGATCTGCGAGGCTCGGCGCGCCTCTTCCTGCTGGTCCTGGTAGGTCTTCAGGTCACGGTCTCCGAGCTCGTCGAGAGCCGCCTTGATCGACAGGCCCACCTTCCGCTCGTCCGGATCGGTGCGGAGGATCTTCACCCGCACCGTCTGGCCCACCTGGAACCGGTCGGACGGCTTCTCGATCCTTTCGTGTGCCATCTCCGAGACGTGCACCAGCCCTTCGACGCCCTCGGTGAGCTCGACGAAGGCGCCGAAGTCGGTCAGCCGGACGATCTTCCCCTCGAGGATGTCTCCGACGTGGTAGCGCTTGAAGAACTCCTGCCACACGTCGGGCTGGAGGTCCTTGATGCTGAGGCTCAGCCGCTGGTTGTCGCTGTCGATCTTGAGGATCTTGGCCTCGACCTCCTGGCCCTTCTTGAGCACCTCGGCGGGGTGCTTGATGCGCCGGTTCCAGCTCAGATCGGAGATGTGGACGAGCCCGTCGACACCGTCCTCGACCTCGATGAAGGCGCCGAAGTCGGCGATGTTCCGGACCACGCCCTTGATCACGTCGCCGACCTTGTACTTCTCCTCGATCACCGTCCACGGGTTGGGCGTGGTCTGCTTGAGGCCGAGGGACAGCCGGCGGTTCTCTTCGTCGACTTCGAGCACCACCGCTTCCACCGTGTCGCCGACGTTGAGAATCTTGGAGGGGTGCTTCACCCGCTTCGTCCAGGACATCTCGGAGACGTGGATCAGACCCTCGATGCCCTCCTCCAGCTCGACGAAGGCTCCGTAGTCGGTGAGGCTGACGACCTTCCCCCGCACGCGCGACAGGAGCGGGTACTTCTCCTGCGCGTTCTGCCAGGGGTCCTCCTTGAGCTGCTTGAGCCCCAGGCTCACCCGCTCCTTCTCGCGGTCGAACTTGAGGACCATCACCTCCAGCTCGTCACCGATGTTGACGACCTCGGAGGGGTGATTGACGCGGCCCCACGACATGTCGGTGACGTGCAGCAGCCCGTCGATGCCGCCGAGATCGACGAAGGCGCCGTACTCCGTGATGTTCTTGACGACCCCCTTGACCACTTGCCCTTCGCTGAGCGTCTCGAGCGTCGTCTTCTTCTTCTCGGCGTTCTCCTCCTCGAGCACGTGCTTGCGCGACACCACGATGTTGCCGCGGCGCCGGTTCATCTTGATCACGCGGACCCGGACCTCCTGTCCGCGGTACGACTCGAGATTTCGCACGGGCCGGACGTCGACGAGGGAGCCCGGAAGGAAGGCCCGCACGCCGATGTCCACCGACAGACCGCCCTTGATCCGGTCGGTCACCTTTCCGGTGAGCACCTCTCCCGTCTTGTGGGCGTTCTCGACCCGCTCCCAGACCTTGATGCGCTCCGCCTTCTCTTTGGACAGCGGGATGTAGTCCTCCCCCTCGTCCAGCGACTCGACGACCGCTTCCACCTCGTCCCCGGGCTGCGCGGGGGGCTCGCCCGGTTCGACGTGGAACTCCGACCGATCGATCGCGCCCTCCTTCTTGTAGCCGATGTCGACGAGGACGACATCGTCCAGCACCTTGATCACTTTGCCGGTGACCACGGCGCCCGGGCGGATCTGCTTGTCGGGACTGTACTGCTCGACGAGCGCGGCGAAGTCCACCGCCTCGCCGTCGCCCGCCGCGGAGATGCCGGCGGGCCGGTCGGGATGCGCTTCGTTGGGGGAGGCCTGCATATCCATGTCCTGTGTCGTCCTCCAGCGCGGCCCGCGGGCCCCATGGCCCGCCGGGCCGAAACCGGTTCCGGTTGCTCGTCCTCCGCGGGGCTCCGGCAGGGCCCACCCTCGGGCCCGCCCGGCGGGCCGCACGCCCCACCGCTTGTCCAGCGTCTCCGGCGCCGCCGCGGATACGAACCGAAGATGCTATGTGGTTGCAGCAGTTGGGTCAAGCGCGCGGGCCACTTTTTCGGCGTCCCGGCCGGGAGCGCGCGCCCTTCGCCGCTCCCTGCGGCTCCAGTCCCACCGCCCGGCGGAGCGCCCGGATCTCACGCTCGCGGAGCGGCCGCACCTCTCCCACCTTCATCCGGCCCAGCCGAAGCGGCCCGATCGCCACCCGTCGGAGACGCTGGACCGGGTGGCCGACCCGCTCGAACATACGCTTGATCTGTCCCTGGCGCCCTTCCACCAGAGTCACCCGGAGCCAGGTCGCGCTCGCGGTCGTTCCCTCCTCCTCGACCTCGGCCGGGAGCGTCCGCACCGCGGGTGCGATGACGACACCGCGGCGGACTCGGTCGAGCGCACGGGCGCTCGGATGCCCCCGGACCTTGACGCGGTAGACCTTCGGAAGATGGGTCCGCGGGTGCATGACCCGGTGCGCCAGCTCCCCGTCGTTCGTCAGGAGGAGCAGGCCGTCGGCGTCCCAGTCGAGGCGCCCGACCGGGTAGACCCGGGCCCGGATTCGGTGGCGCGCGAGCAGATCGGCCACCGTCGGCCGGCCTTCGGGATCGGCGAGAGAGGTGATCATCCGCCGCGGCTTGAAGGCTGCGTAGTAGAGCGGGGGCCCCCCGGGCCGCGGGATCGGCCGGCCGCCGACCCGGATGTCGTCCCGAGCCGGATCCGCCTTCGCGCCGAGCCGGTCGACGCGCTTCCCGTTGACCGTCACCTTCCCCTCGACGATGAGCCGTTCCGCGGCCCGCCGGGAGGCGACGCCCGCGCGGGACAGGATTTTCTGGATTCTCTCGAGCATCCGCCCAGCGCCTCCGGGAGCGGGACGCCTCCCTTCCCGGCTACGCCGGCGGGGGCGCCGCCCGGCCTGTGGGACCCGGGGTGGCGGGGACGGCCGGAGGTTCGGCCGGGACCGCCTCCTCTCCGGCGTCGGAAGCGCTCGCCGGGAAGAGCCTCCGCTGGCTCGGCATCACTTTCGTTCCGAACGCTTCGACCGGCGGAAGGTCCGCCAGGCTGTCGAGCCCGAAGTGCATGAGGAACTCGCGTGTCGTTCCGTAGAGGATCGGGCGCCCGACGACGCGGCGCCGCCCGACGATCCGGATCAGCCGCCGGTCCAGGAGGACCCTGAGGGCGTACGCCGGGTCGGTTCCCCTGATCTCCTGGATTTCCGGGGCGGTGATCGGCTGAGCGTAGGCCACGATGGCCAGCACCTCGAGGGCGGCCGGCGTCAGCCGCTTCCGGTTCCGGAAGCGGAACAGGGACCGGAGTCGTTCCGCGTGCTCCGGCCTGGTGACGAGGCGGAATCCTCCCGCCACCCGCTCGAGCCTCAGCCCGGAACCCCGGCGGTCCAGGCGCCGCTCCAGCTCCTCGATCCCGGCCTCGATCTGCTCCGCTTCGCACTCGGGCAGGCCGGCCCGGATCTCTTCCATCAGGACCGGTTCGGAGGCCGAAGCGAACAGCATGGCCTCGATGACGGCCGGCAGGTCGGGCTCCGGGCGCATCGGCGGCGGAACGGTACTGGTCATGTCGTCCCCCCGGTTTCGGCCTCCACGAGAATGTCCTCCCTCCAGTGAGCCTGCCGCGCGCGGGCGACGCCGTTGCGGATCAACTCCAGCAGAGCCAGGAACAGCACGATCCGCTCCAGGCGCGTCCGGCACTCCTCAAGCATCTCGCGGAACGAGAAGCGCCGCCGCTGCTCCAGCCGATCGAGAAGCCGCTGCATCATGTCCGGGAGGCGGACGTCCTCGCGGTGGACGACGACCGTGCTCTCCTGCGCTTCCAGCCGCGCGAGGATCCGCTCGAAGGCCCGCACGAGATCGGTGAGGCCCGCCCGGACCGTCACCTCCCCGGCGAACTCCCGCGGAGGCGGCACCGGCCTGGTGAAGACGAGGTCCCTGGCGCTCTCGAGCGCGGCCAGCTCCTCGGCCGCCTTCTTGAACGCCTCGTACGCGAGGAGCTGGCGGCTCAGTTCCGCCCGCGGATCCTCCTCGACCCCTTCCGCCTCCGGATCGGGCGGCAGCAGCATCCGCGACTTGATGTGCGCCAGCGTCGCCGCCATCAGCAGGTACTCCGAGGCGATCTCGAGATCGAGCTCGCGCATCCGCTCGAGGTAGGCGTTGTACTGCCGCGCGATCTCGACGATCGGGATGTCCAGGATGTCCATGTCCTGCGAGCGCACCAGGTGCAGCAGCAGGTCCAGAGGACCCTGGAACCGGCCGACGTGGATTTCCAGCCCGCCGGGGGGACTGGCCGCGCTGCCCGCCGCTTGGGACATCCCGATTCGACGTTCTCCCGCGATGCGCGGCCGTGTCGCGCCCCGGCCGCCCCGGCTCCCCGGGGATTACGCTTCCCGCGCGCCGAGGCTACCACCGGCCGGAAACGGCGGTCAATTGCGCGGCCGCCCCTCCTCCCCCCTCGCCTTCCCTGGCTTGACTTTCCTGCGGGCCTTGCAGGTGGCCCGGGCGATCTCCTCCGCGGACTCGTCGAGCGCGCGGCGCCGTGCTTGCCGGTGCGGATCCCACAGCGGATTGCTCGTCGAGGCGGACCGGACGAGACTCTTCCGCGAGCGCCGGAGCACCGGTTTCCGCTCGCCGCGCCGGGTCAGCGCATAGCGGTACCGCACCTCGACCTCCCAGATCTCCCCGGGGCGGTCGCGGCCCGTGTTCGGGTCGAAGACGGCCGCACCGCCGGGGCGCCTCCGTTCCCGCCACCGTTCGAGGGTCACTTCCAGTTCCGCCTCGGCTTCCGTTCCGTCGCGCGCGAGCTCGATCCCGCACAGCGGCTCGGTCAATCCCACCACGAGCCGGCGTTCGAAGGCCGCCCGATCCCGTTCGGCGACCCCCGGCGCCGCCGACACCCGGAGGGAGACCCGCCAAGGCTCGGGGGCGGGCCGGTCCGCGGCGGCGGCCGGCAACGCCAGGAAGGCGGCGGCCAGGATCACTCCTCGTGGAAAGTCAGCCGAACGACGCCGAGGGCGATGACGTCCCCGTCCTTGATCCGGACCGGCTTCCCCGGCGGGATCTTCTTCCCGTTCAGGAGGGTGCCGTTGAGGACGCCCTTTTCTTCCGAGAGCAGCCAACCCTTCGAGGACCGCGTCACCCGGGCATGGCGGCGCGACACGGAGCGCCTCGTGTCGATCTCCGTCAGATCCACTTCCGGCCGATGGTCCGTCACCGGATCGTACCGGCCGATCATGACCTCCGGCCCGTTGAGCGGGAAGCGTTCTCCCGACCCCTCGACCTCCAGCCAGCAGAGCTTGCCGGTCGGGGGAGCCTCCTGGCGGAGAGCCGTCTTGGCGGCCCGCGGCGCTTCGCCGGCCGCCGCGGCGAGCGCGGTTTCCACCGCCTCGAGTCGGGTCGCCAGCTTTCGCATCACCCGGACCGCGATCTCGGGGTGGCTCGACAGGAGGCGCTGAAAGGTCTGAGGGCTGATCTCGACGATCTCGCAGTCGGTGGTCGCCTCGGCTTTGATCCCGTACGGCCGCCCGTCGAGGATGGCCCCCTCCCCGAACAGGTCTCCCTTGCCCAGCACCGCGATCTCGCGGGCGGGGCCGCTGCCGGACGGCCGAGACAGCCTCACCTTCCCCGATTGGATGATGAACAGGCAGTGCCCCTTCTCCTCGGGGCCGACGATCGTCTCGCCCGCCTGGTAAGGGACGGTCAGGGCCTTGAGGGAAACCGACGCCATCGGCGGATCCGGCCTTTCCGGCGGGATGCCCCGCTCCCGGCGGAATATAGGAACCGCTGCCGCCGGGGGTCAACGCGGCGCCGGGTTCGGCGAACCCGCCTCCCGGGAGCGGCCGAGCCGGTACAACCCCGCCGCTGCCTCGTACCGAACCTCCTGCGCAGGGTCCTCGTCCGCGATCGCCTCGAGGATGCGACGGGCTTCCGGCACCCCTGCACGGGGCAGCAGGCGCACGGCCTCCGCCCGCACCTCCGCCGATTCGTCGGTCCGGGCCAACCGGACGATCAGCTCCCGGCAGGCCCGCACCAGTTCCCCCGCGCTCTCGATCTCGTCCGGCCGCGGCCGCAGCGTCCGGCGGGGCTCGAGTCGGCCCCGCTCGAGCGCGAGGCCGATCGCCCGGAGGGCCCAGCGCCGCCGCTCCGGGCTGGCGTCTCGCGCGTGGGCGAGAAGCCCTGGGATCCAGGCTTCGTCGGCGAGGCCGAAGCGGGAAGCCTCCCGGAGCGCTGCGTCGATCAGCCAGGGGTTGGTGCCCGACAGCCAGGCGACGAGCTGCGCCTCCGCCGCTCCCCGGTCCGGACGATCCTGGTAGCGGACGATCTCGCGCACCGCCTCGTCGAGGGCCCGGGCGCCCTCGGCGGGGATCGGAATGCGCGAGGCGTACCCCGCGGCCGGGCGGAACAGGTCATCCGCGACCGGGTCTCCGGCCGAGTCGGTGTATCGCTCGAGCACCCAGAACGCTTCCTCTCCCTCGACCGGATCGAAGGGCGGCGTGCCGGGAGGCCTCGCGAGGTTGTCCCCGCGGAAGGCGATTCGAATCGTCTCCCCCACGCCGGTGCCACGCAGAACCTCCTCGACCGCGAGCCTGGCCTTGGCTCCCCGCCTCTCCACGCGGGCGAGGACGACGGTCTCGCCGGCGGCGATCCGCTGCAGCAGGTCGGCCCCGTCTCGCGGGCGCGCCGGATCGGGGCGTTCCCTCGCGATTCCCGCAACCGGCGCGAGGCTCAGGAGCGCGGCGAGGAGGATTCCCCCCGTCCCCGCCAGCCGAGGGCGAGGCCGAGGACGGCGAAGCCCGCGAGCACCAGCGAAGCGCTGGCTGCGAGGACCGGATCGTCGAGACTGGTCCACAGGTCGATAGGTTCCCGCCATGCCGCGTCGAACCGGCCCGTCCGCGCGAACGCGAGCAGCAGCGTTCCCACGACGGCGCCTGCGATCGAGCCGAACAGGCTGCCGACTAGCATACCGGCCAGCGGGCGTGCCGCGCTCCGCTTCGCCTCCGGTGGCTGCAGCAGCGGGATGGGGTCGGAGCCGCGCGCCGGCACTTCCTCGCCGGGCGCGGTGCCGGCCTCCGCGGGACGGGAGGGGACTTCCCCGGCCAGGATCGGCTCGGGAACGGGCCCCGGTTCCGGTGCGGCGGCGACGGCCGCCGCCTTGTCGGTTGGGGGCGCCGGATCGGCGGGAGCGGCGAAGTCGAGTTCCGGCTCCGCCTCCGTCCGCTCCGCCGGTGCCGCGGGGGCGAGCGGTCCCCCGTCCGGCGGAACCGGGGGCGGGTAGCTTCCCGCGGGGACCGAGAGGTAGCGGCGCGTGCGTTTCCGGGTGGCGGTGATCATCGCTGCGATGTCATCTCGAGGCGAATCGAGAGGCGGAACCGGCGCCGTTCCTCCCCGGTGTGGATCTCGATCGGTACCAGGATCTCCTGGGGTTGACCGGGAGCGAGGATCGTCGGTTCGATCTCTTCCTGGAACAACGGATCTTCCGCCGAGACCTCGACCGCGGTCGCGGAAGCCACCGCCGCCGGAGCCCCGAGCGCCGCCTCCAGCTCGTTCCTGTCGATCCTCACCGTGGACCCGGCCCGCGGCGGCTCCGGGGGCGGGCTCGCCTCGGCGAGCCCGAAGACGTCCTCGTCCTCGGCGGCGGCCCCCCACTCCCCGCTCTCTCCGCCGGGGCCCGCGTCGAACGCCCCTCCGGCACCGACACCGGGGGCGGAGAGGCCCTGCTCGCCCGCGCCGGAGTCCCAGGCGAACTCCGGCCCACCCGCTCCCGCGGCAGAGGCCGGCTCTTCCGCCGGAGCAGACCCATCCGCGGCGGCGGAGATCTCCTGGCTCCCGGCTCCGGCCTCCCAGGCCAGATCGACCGCTCCGCTTCCCGCGGCCGCCGGCTCGGCCGCCGGGGCCTCCGGCCCGGCGGCGGAGATCTCCTGGCTCGCCTCCCCGGCCTCCCACGCCAGATCGGGAGCTCCGGTTCCCGCGGCCTGCGCGGCCGCCGCCCCGGCGGCGGCAATCTCCCAGCCCTCCGACCCGGCGTCCGACGCGAGCTCCGTCGCGCCCGATGCCGCGGCCGCCGCCTGCGCGGCCGCCGCCGAAGGCACACCCTCCGGGGAGGCGGCGGGAGCGGCCTCGCCGGCCTCCAGCGGGGCGCCGCCGCCGTACCGCTCGTTCAGCCTCAGCAGCACCAGCTTGCAGATGTGCCGCAGCGTTTCCTGGACGCCGACGCCGGTGGTCGCGATCGCCTCGTAGAACGGCGCGTTGTATTTGTTGAGCTTTTCGTTGAGGACCTCGACCGGAAGAGCGTTGGGAAGATCCTGTTTGTTGAACTGGAGCACGTGCGGCAGGGTTTCCAGCGACAGTCCGTGCGCGGCGAGGTTTTCCTCGAGATTGCGGAACGAATCGATGTTGGCGTCCAGCATGTTCTCCTGGCTGTCCGCCACGAAGACGATCCCGTCGGCTCCCTTCAGCACCAGCCGCCGCGTTTCGTTGTAGAAGACCTGGCCGGGGACCGTGTAGAGCTGGACCTTCGTCTTCATCCCCTGGATCTGGCCGAGATCGATCGGGAGGAAATCGAAGAAGAGCGTGCGGTCCGTCTTCGTCGCCAGGGAGAGCATCTTTCCCCGGACGCCCGCCGGCATGTGCTCGTAGATGAACTGGAGGTTGGTGGTCTTCCCGCAGAGACCCGGTCCGTAGTAGACGATCTTCGTCGTCAGCTCCCGGGTCGAGTAGTTGAAAACGGCCATCGCTCCCGATCTCCCCGCGCGCAGGCGGCCGGACCGGCTGGGCCCGCCGCGTCCTCCCGGAGTCCGAACCTCGTCGGACCTGCGCGGGAAACATAGAGTTGTCCGCCCCGCAGGTCAAAAGGGTCGGCCGGGAGACGGCGCTCAGCGCGGGCGGCGCGGGGGCCGCCGGAAAGTGACGACGACCGGCGTGGGGCCGAGCTGGAAGGCGTCCCGGAGCCGACCCTCGAGGAACCGGCGCAGCGGCGCCGACAGCCGGCCGGGATCGCGGCAGAAGACGACGAACCGGGGCGGGAGCGTGCCGATCTGGGTCGCGTACAGCATCTTCGGGCTGCTTCCGCCCCGCGACAGGTGCTCGGCCACGGCGGCCTGCAGGAAGCGGTTCAGCTCCGACGTCGGGATCCTCCGCGAGGCGGCCTCCGCTACGGCCCGGCAGGTGTCCAGCAGGCGAAACACCCGCCGGCCCTCCACCGCCGACACGCTCAGCCGGGGGGCGTAGGAGGCGAAACCGAGCCTCCTGTCGATCGCCGCCTCGAGGTCGCGGCGGGTCCGATCGGGGTCGGACACGAGGTCCCACTTGTTCAGCGCGATGACGAACGGCTTGGCCGACTTCGCGATCTCGCCGGCGATCGCCACGTCCTGGCTCGTCAGCCCCTGGGGGGCGTCGAGCACGAGCACGGCCACCTGGCACCGCTCCAGCCTGCGTCGCGTCATCAGCATGCCGATCCGCTCGTCGTCCGCCGCCGCCTTCGCCGAGCGCCTGAGCCCGGCGGTGTCGACGATCCGGTAGCGCCGGCCGTCCCGGACCAGCACGACGTCGACCGCGTCCCGCGTCGTTCCCGGAACGGGGCTGACGGTGACGCGCTCGGCACCCGCGAGGCGGTTGATCAACGACGACTTCCCCACGTTGGGCCGGCCGACCACCGCCACCGACAGCTCCTCCCTCTCCTCCGCCTCGCCTTCCGGGGCGGAGGCAGGCAGCCGGGCGCCGGCGGCATCGACCAGCCGCTCCAGGCCGATCCCGTGTTCCGCCGAAAGCGGAAGCGGTTCGCCGAGTCCGAGCCGCCAGCCGTCCGCGGCGGCGTCGGCGAGACGGCCGGTGTCGAGCTTGTTCACGACGAGGAGCACCCGGTCGGCCACCTCGCGCAGGCGTGCGGCGATCTCCTCGTCGAGTGGGGTGACCCCCGCCCGCCCGTCGATCACGAAGAGGATCAGATCCGCCTCCCGCACCGCGGCAAGGGCCTGTTCCGTGACCGCCCTGGCGAGCGCCTCGTCGGTGTCGGGAACGAGCCCCCCGGTGTCCCAGAGCCGGACCGCCCTCCCCGCGAGCTCCACCTCGCGTTCCAGGCGGTCCCTCGTCACCCCGGGGCGGTCGTGGACGATCGCCTCCCGGCGGCCCACGAGCCGATTGAAGAGCGTCGACTTGCCGACGTTGGGTCGCCCCACGATCGCCACACGCGGCAGATCGGCCTTTCTCGCCCGGGTCCGGCTCATGGCCTCGTCTCCGCGCCCGGGGATGGTCCCGGCGCCGCCGACACGATAAACTGCGCGAGCCCGTCCCGCGCCGAGCGCGCCGGCACGGGTGCGCGGAGGTCGCGGAAAGACATGGTCAAAGCGGACATCGTCAACCGGGTGGTCGAGCAGGCCAACATCGGCAAGGCGCAAGCGGTGAAGGCCGTGGAGGCGCTCTTCGACGCGCTTCGCGAGGCGATGGCGCGCGGGGAGCGGATCGAGTTCCGCGGTTTCGGCGTGTTCCAGGTGAGACCCCGGAAGAGGGGTTTCGGGCGGAACCCGCGCACCGGGCGCGAGGTCCGGATTCCGCCCGGCCGCACCGTCCGCTTCAAGCCCGGCAAGGACCTGCGCGACATCGAGCCGTGAGCGTCCCGCTCGGGCCGTGGGAGGCGCCGCCGGCTCCCGCGCCCCGGCGGCGCCGCTTTCCGCTGCTCAACGCCGTCCTCCTCGGGGCCACGGTCGTCACCACGCTTCTCGCGGGAGCCGCCTTCTCAGAGGACGGTGCGGCCGCCCTCGCCCGCCTGGCGTCGGGGCGCCTGTCCGCCTTCGGCGATGTCGCGGCGGCCGCGTGGCCCTACAGCGCCGCGCTGATGGGATTCTTCCTGGCCCACGAGATGGGTCACTACCTGGCTTGCCGCGCCTACGGCGTTGCCTGCACGCTGCCGTTCTTCATTCCCGCTCCCCCGTTCTTCCTGTTCGGCACCTTCGGGGCGGTCATCCGGATCAAGGGGGCCATCCGCGACCGCCGCGCGCTGTTCGACATCGGCGTGGCCGGGCCGCTCGCCGGGTTCGCCGTCTCGGTGCCGGTGCTGGTCGTCGGACTGCTCCGGTCGCGGGTCGTCGGGGCCCCGCCCTCCGGACCGGCATGGATCTTCGGCGACAGCCTGCTCACCTGGGCGCTGCAGAGCCTCCTCTACCCCGACCTCGGGGGAGCCGATCTCGAGGCGGACCCCGTTTTCCTGGCGGGCTGGCTCGGCGTGCTGGCGACCGCGATGAACCTGATCCCGGCGGGCCAGTTCGACGGCGGGCACATCGTGTACGCGCTCTGGCCCCGAGCGCACCGCGCGATCTCCCTCGCCTCGGGCCTGTTCCTCGCCTCGCTCGTCGTGACCCGCTCGCTCGTGTACGGCGAGGTCTCGGCCTGGAGCGCGTGGGCCGTCGTGGTTCTCGTCTTCGGGCGGCGTCATCCGTTCGTGCCGGGGGGCCGCCCCGGCGGCGGGCGGCTGGCGGTCGCCGCGGCCGCGCTGGCCATCCTGCTTCTCTGCTTCATTCCGAATCCCCTCGGAATCCGCGGCCTGTAGAGGTCACGGGAGGCGCCTCAGCCGGCCGTCACGAACACCGACGCGGATCGGCCCCGAGGTGACGGTCGCCGCGCAGCGGATGCCCGAACGGCGCAGCCGCGCGAGGAGCATCGGGTCGGGATGCCCGAAGCGCCGGCCGCTGGAGACGAGGACCCAGCGCGGCCGCAGCCGCCCGATCAGGCGGGGGTCGTTCGCGCCGGGCGCGCCGTGGTGCGCGGCGACGACGAGGTCGGGAACGGGGAGACCCGGAACGCGCCGCCCGACCAGCCCCGCGTCCCCGGGGAGCAACGCGAAGAGTCCGCCGGCCCGGATCGTCAGAACCAGGCTCGCATCGTTCCCTCCCCGGGTCTCGCCCCGGGCGGGGTTCCAGACCGAGACTTCGAACGGGCCCGCCGCGAAGCGGTCCCCTGCCGCGATCAGGCGGGCGGGCACGCCGCGCGCCGCCGCCTCGGCGAGGATCGACCGAAGCGGATCGCGGGTCGCCGCCGGCTCGGGCGCGGCGATCCAACCGGGCCGGAGGGCGGCGAGCACGACGAGCGCGGCCCCGCAGTGATCGCCGTCGCCGTGCGACAGGAGTAGGCCGTCGAGGCGAAGCACGCCCCGCCTCCGGAGAGCGTCCAGGATCCGGAAGGCCGAACGGGAAGGTCCCGCGTCGGCGAGCAGCGCGTGTCCCCCTGCCTGCAGGAGCACCGACTGGCCCTGCCCCACGTCCAGGACGGTGGCCGAACCGGCCGCCGGACCGCTCCGGGGCGAGGCGCCCGAGGCCGCGGCCCATCCGCCGGCGGCCGCGAGCGCGAGGAGGCCGGCGAGCCGGCCCCGCCGACGGCGCGATCCGAGCAACGCCGCGAGGCCCGCCTCGGCGAGCAGCGTCCACCCCAGCGGCAGGGGGGGCGCGAGGATCCCCGAGCCGGGAAGCCGCGACACGCAACCGGCCAGAGCGAGGAGGCCAGCAGCGGCGGACAGGGCCGGCCGAGCGAAGAGCGCGCCCGCGAACTCGGGCGCCGCCACGGCGGCCCAGCCGAAGGCGAGCAGCGGCACCAGGCAGGGAACGGCGACGACATTCGCCGGGAGCGCCCACGGAGACCAGCGACCCGCGATGCGGACGAGGAGCGGTTGTGTCGCGAGCCACGGGGCAGCGGCGAGGAGAAGCCGCGAGTCCCGGTGCCTCGCGAGGACCAGCGCGGCGGTGGCCGCCACCGTGAGCACGAAGGACGCCGCGGTCGCTTGACTCGGGTCGGCGACGAGGAGCAGCAGAACGGCCGCCCCGAGACCGGCACCGGCCGAGGCCGGCCGCCCCGCCAGCGAGCCGGCGCAGGCCGAGGCGAGTGCGAGGGCGGCGCGCCCCACCGGCGGAGCCCAGGGAAGGAGCAAGAGGAGCGCCGCGGCCGTCGCGAGGCCGGCGGTCTCGGGGCGCGCGAGGCGGAGCGCCGCGATCAGGGATGCGGCCGTGGCAGCCAGCAGTCCGGCGTGCAGGCCGGAGACGACCGCGAGGTGCGCCAGGCCGCTGGCTCGGAGTGCCTCGGCTTCGCCGAGGTCGAGGGCCCCCTTTTCCCCCGCGACGGCCGCCATCGCCAAGCGTCCGGCCGCCGACCGCTCGGGGTGGAAGCGTCGGCGGGCGCGGTGGCGGAAGCCTTCTCGCAAGCGCCTCACCCAGAGCCTCCAGGGGGGAGCGGGTCGCAGCACGCTCACGCAGGCGGCGGCTCCGGCGATGCCCGGCCGGCCGCAGAGGACCGAGACCCGCGCTCCCGTCGCGAGCCCGGCCGGCAGCGCGTCGGCGCCCGGATCCCCCGTCAGCGGAAGGCCGATCCGCAGCCGCCTGCCCCGGCCCTCGAGGACGAGAGTCCATCCC
>RFHH01000192.1 GCA_003696075.1 Acidobacteriota bacterium | reverse complement strand
GTGCCGTCCCCGCCCGCGGCGACCACCGCGGCCGGGCGCCCGCGGGCGGCGGCGGCCGCCGCCCGCCGGCCTTCCTCGGGGTCGGAGGTGATCACGACTCGCGACCCGTCGCCGCGCGCCCGCAGGAGCGCCTCGAGCTCCCGGGCGCGCCCGGCCGCCGTGCCGGCCGCCCGGTTGAGGATGACGACCAGACCGGGCACCGCCTCAGCGGGTCCGGGCGCGCGCGAAATCGGCGATCCGCTCGATGCCGCGCTCGATCTCCTCGTCCGACGTGGCGTAGCTGAGCCGGATGTGCTGCCCCTCGCCCGGAACGCGCGACCCGAAGTGGATGTCGGCCAGCACGGCCACACCCGCCTCGTGCAAGAGCCGCCGCCTCAGCTCCTCCGAATCGGCGGCGCCGACGCGCTCGCACAGCTCCGTGACGTTGGGCCAGACGTAGAACGCCCCGCCGGGAGAAAGGCAGCGGACACCCGGAATCTCGTTCAGCATCGAGACGATCTTCTGCCGGCGGCGGGCGAAGATCTCCTTCATCCGGTGGGCCTCGTCCTGCGGCCCCGACACCGCCTCGAGCGCGGCGTACTGGGCCGGATGCGACGCGCAGGATTCCGTGTTGGTCACCCACCGCACGAAGTGCGGGGCGAGGGTCCGGTTCGCGGCGTAGCCGATGCGCCACCCCGTCATGGCCCACGTCTTCGAAACGCCGTCGGCGATGATCGTCCTCTCCCGCATCCCCGGAAGGGCTGCGATCGACCGGAATTCGCCGTCGTAGACGAGGCGGGAGTAGATCTCGTCGGCGTAGATCCAGACCTGCTCGTGGGGCCTCAGGATCTCCGCGATCGCTTCGAGATCCTCCTGCGTCAGGAGCCCTCCCGTCGGATTGTGCGGGGTGTTGAGGATGACCAGACGGGTCTTGTCGGTGATGCGGTCGGCGAGCGCCTGCGGGTCGAACGCGAACGAGCGCTTCTCCTCCAGGTGCAAGGGCACCGGCACGGCTCCCATCGCGCGGATCTGCGACTCGTAGATGGGGAAGCCGGGATTCGGGTAGATCACCTCGTGCCCGGCCCCGTAGTCGGTCACGCTGAGAATGGTGTAGCCGATGAACGGTTTCGCCCCGGCGCCGATCACGACCTCGTCCGGATCGATTTCGAGGCCGCGCACCCGCCCCAGCTCCGCCGCGACCGCTTCGCGCAGTTCCGGAATGCCGGCGGAGGGGGTGTAGCCCGTCTTCCCGTCCCGAATCGCCCGGATCGCCGCTTCCCGGATGTTGTCCGGGGTGACGAAGTCGGGCTGGCCGATGCAGAACGAGACGATGTCCCGTCCCTGCCGCGTGAGTTCGTTGACCTCCGCGAGCACGACGAAGGCGTTCTCGGTACCCAGTTCCGCCGTGCGCCGACTGATCTCAGGCATGATTCCTTCTCCTCGTGCTTCGGCGTCTCGCCGCCGCGGGATCGGCGCGCCGCGATCACGATGGCACAGCGTCCGGCGGGACGGCAACTTTACCCCGGACGCGGCGCCGGTTCTCCGCCGATCGCCTCGCGCCCCATCCGCCGGAGCACGGTCGCGAGCCAGGCAGCGAAGATCACCGAGGCGATCGCGCCCGCCGCGAGGAGCCCGAGGATGAGCCCCTCGATCGGGGGCGCGCCCATCCGCCGCGCGACCGCGATCCCGGTCCAGGCCAGCGGGAGCGCGAGCAGGCCGTAGCGGAGGATCGCCATCACGAGACCCGGACGCCCGCGCTGCAGCCCCTCGAACACCGGGCGGCACAGCAGGAACGGCACGGCCACCAGACAGGCGACCGGAACGAGGCGGAGCCCGAACGCGGCGTAGCGGGCGGTCTCGGGGGCCTCCGCGAGCCACGAGGCGATCGCCGGCCCCAGCGCCCACATCACCGGGGTGACGAAAAAGAAGGTGTAGGCGAGCGCCCCGGCGGCGGCCTCGCGGAGGCCCCGGCGGATCCCCTCGAGGTCGGCCCGCCCGTAACGCCTCGCGGCGTAGGGAAGCATCGCCACGCCGATGGCGATCACCGGATTGACCATGAACAGCGACACCCGGTAGTAGATCGAGTAGGCGGCGATCGCGGGTGTCGAGTCGGGAGCCCCGGCCAGCAGCGCGTTGGCGGCCGCCGTCTCCACCGACATGAGGCCGAAATTCAACGCGGCGGGGACAGCGAGACTGAAGATCGACCGGTAGGGAGCGGGGTCGTCGGAGCGGTCGATGCCGGTCACCCACTGGGCCATCCGAGTCCTCTCGTGCGTCCTCGCCCGCGCCAGCGCGTAGCTCAATCCGCCGAACCGGCCGAGCACCGTGGAGAGCGCGATCCCGAACACGCCCCAGTGGAAAACGAAAAGAAAGATCGTGTTCAGCGTGACGTTGATCACGTTGGAGAGGATTCCCGCCCACATCGTCGAGCGGGTGTCCTGATGGGCCTTGACCAGCGAATCGGGGATGACGGACCAGAACGCGGTGAGAGCGGAACCCGCCACGAGAACCGACCCGTAGACCTGGAACGCCCGCTCCACCTCGGGCGCGAGTCCCATGCGGGGAGCCCAGAACCAGATGCCGACCCCGGTCAGAAGGAAGACCGGCACGATCCCGAGCACGAGCTTCCAGCCCGCCTCGAGGTACTGCTCGATCCGGCGCGCCTGGCGCGCGCCCATCGCGCGCGACAGGCCGGAGGTGAGGCCGGTCGACATGCCGACCCACAGCGCGATCATCAAGAACTCGAACGGGACCGTCAGGCCGATCGCCGCCACGGCGGCATCGCCGATGGTGGCGGCGTAGGCCGTGTCGACGAAGGTGAACGCCGCCCGCATCCAGAAGGAGACCACCAGCGGTGCGGCCATCCGCAGCACGGCGGGATCGGGCTCGGAACGAGCGGGGGACAACCGTCGGCTCTCCGGGAATCGGGACTCGCGGGGCGGCGGATTCTAGCCCTGCCGGCCGGACCCTGCCCCCTCGGCCAACCGCCCGCGCGCGGCGCGGCGGCGACTCGAGCCGGCCGGGCGCGCAGCGGGCAGCCGCGGACGAAACGCCGCCGCCGTCGGACCGGCCCCGCGCGACCGCTAACGCCGCGCTCCCCCCGAGGTGCACCCCTCGCGGCGCGCCGCGGCCCGGAAGGCCCGCGGGGCACACCCCCGTCCGGAACCGGTTCCTGGGGGCCGGGCGCGTCTCGCGGGCGCGCGCTTCGCGCGGTTCGGGGAGCGGTCCGGTCTGTCCGCGTGACCCGCGCCGCCCGGAGCACGCCGGCGGCCACGAGACCGCGCAGACCGGGCTCGGCTCGGCCGGGGCCATGCCCGGTCGGCGCGAAGAGCGCGGGAGAGACTTTCGGGCGGGGTCCCACGGGCGCCGCGGACAGCGCAACTCCGGTCCTCGGCCGGCGGGAGGGCGGGAACCGCCGGGCGCGCGGGCCGCGCCGCCG
>RFHH01000191.1 GCA_003696075.1 Acidobacteriota bacterium | reverse complement strand
GTAGGCCGGAACGATCAACCGCGAATCGTCGTCGAACAGATAGACCACGCCGGTGTCGAAGTCGACGAGACGCCGCAACCGGGCGATCACGATCTTCAAGGTCTCCTCGAGCCCCACCGAAGAGCCGAGATCTCGAGCGAGGTCCCACATCGCGATCGCTTCGCGCCGCGTCGCGACGATATCCTCGAGCACGCCGCGCTCCACCCCGGCGCGGTACAAGGCCTCGGCGTGCTCGCGCAGCCCGGCGCTGATCTCCTCCAGGCCGTGGGCTGCAGGGGGTTGGACCGAGCAGGCGGCGGCGTGAAGCTCCTCGAAGTGCGCGCAGAAGAGCTTGACCAGTTTGGGGTCGAACGACTTACCGGCCTGGTCCCGGATCGCCCGGAGCGCTTCCTCCGGCTCCAGCGGCTCTCTCCAGGAGCGAGCGGACATCATGGCATCGGCGGCGTCGGCGAGCGACAGGATGCGCGCCCCGAGTGGAATCGCTTCTCCCGCGAGACCATCGGGGTACCCGCTCCCGTCCCAGCGTTCGCGGTGGTGCCGGATGAACGGGACGACGGGATAGGGGAAAGCGACGTCGCGGAGGATTTCCGCACCGAACGCGGGATAGCTCTGGACTTTCTTGCGTTCGGCCGGCGTCAGGCGCCCGGGCTTGTTGATGATGTAGTCGGGCACGGCGATCTTGCCGACATCGTGGAGCAGCGCCGCGGCACGGATCCCCTCGAGGACGGTCTCATCGACCCGGTACAGCTCGGCCAGCCCGACGGCGTACGCCTGGACGCGCAGGAGGTGTCCGGGGGAGGACTGACCCTTGGCGTCGATCGCCATGGCGAGCGCCTGGATCGTCTGGAGATGCACCTCGTTCATCGCGGCGATGCGCCGGTTCTGCTCCTCCACGCGGCCGAGGTAGACCCGGTAGGCGGCATAGGTGAAAGCGGCGATGGGTACGGTCACCGCCAGACCGGCGATTCCGGCCGCCCGCACGAGCACATAGGCGAGGCCGGCCGCGGCAGCGCCCGCGAAGAAGGAGACCGAGGTCCAGACGTAGCTGTCCTTCCATAGCCGCCAGGCCGATGTCCTCCGCGCCGCCGCCGTGAGGATGGCCACCAGCCACGAGTTGATGAGGTAGTGGGTCAGCGCCATCGCCCCGAGGGCGACGAAGGCCGATACGGGGTCGGGAGCCGACACGCGTTGCGGGGCCGTCCAGGCGAGTGTCTTCAGGTAGACGCCGCCGGCGGCCAGCGTGGACATCGTCAGCACCGACAGGCTGCTGAAGGCGGAGAGTAGCCGCGACGAGTGCCGGCGCGTGGCGAGGAATCCCTCCGTTCCGGCGATGAGCGCTCCGTGAACCGGACCGAAGAACATCACCGAGGAGAAGACCAGCGCGTCCGAGACGGAGATCAGCGAGTTGATGCCGGGCAGCTTGATGGAAGCCCAGCCGAGCGCCATGGCCGCGGCGAGAAGGGCGAGGTACGACCAGGACGGTCCCGCCGCTTGCTCCGCGACGACGGAGGACACCGCCCACGCATACAGGAGCGTGCCCGCGACGTTCACGACGGCGAACGTCGCCTTTCCGGCCCGGGTGAGCGGCTTTATCATCGGTGCGCCTTCCCGGGCGAATATGGGATGGCCGCAGGCAGAAGGCTAGTCGTGTCAGCGCATTGCACCCGCCCCAACCCCGCCGGCCGGGAGGATCGTTTCAGTTCGGCACGGTTCGTGCTCCGTTAGGGAACAGGCACGGAGGAATGGGCATGGATTTCGATGTCGTCGTCATCGGCGGCGGCTCCGCCGGGACCTCCGCGGCGAGGGCCGCGGTCGCCGCGGGAGCGAGGACCGCTCTGGTCAACGACGGAGAGCTCGGCGGTCTGTGCATTCTCCGCGGATGCATGCCGACCAAGGCGATGCTCGAATCGGCCCACGCCGCCCACGAACCCACCCGCGCAGCGGATCTCGGCGTTCGCTTCGAAGGCAGGATGGTGCCGGACTTCGCGCGCATCATGGAGCGCAAGGACGCGCTCGTCGCCCGGTTCCAGCGGGCGAAGATCGCGTCCGTCGAGAAGCTCGGCTGCGAGTTGATTCGCGGTCGCGCCCGGTTCGCGCCGGGCGGTCGCCTCGAGGTCGACGGCCGCACGCTGCGTGCCCGTTCCTACGTGATCGCCACCGGCTCGGTCCCCGTGGTACCTGAGATCGTCCGGCAGGCGGGGGTGCCGGCGCTGACGAGCGACGACGTGATGCGGCTGACGGAACCGCCCGGCTCGCTGATCGTGTGGGGCGCGGGCCCGGTCGGCCTCGAGCTCGGGCAGTTCTTCGCCCGGATCGGGAGCGAGGTCACGGTGGTCAACCGCTCTCCGCTCCTCTCGCGGTTCGATCCGGACTGCGGCGCGGAACTCGCCGCGGCTCTGAATGAAGAGGACCGGCTCCGGATCCTCGCACCCGCCGGCGTGCTCGCCGTGCGACGGGACGGAGGGGCGGTGGCCGTCGCCGTAGAGACGGCTGGTGGTGCGCGGCAGCTTCGCGCAGAGGCGCTGCTCGTCGCGACGGGCCGGCGTCCCGCCCTGGACGGCCTTCGACTCGAACTCGCGGGCGTGGAGCAGCGCGACGGTGCGGTGCCGCACGACGAGACGATGCGCACCTCGAACCCCAGCATCTACGTGGCCGGGGACGCGACCGGAAGGTTCCAGATCCTTCACCTGGCGAACCAGGAGGGGGCCGTTGCCGGACACAACGCGGCGGGCGGGACTCCTCCGCAAGCGATGGACTACCGCCTCAAGATGTGGGCGATCTTCACCGACCCTCCCTTCGCCTGCATCGGCATGAGCGCCCGCGAGGTGGAAAGCGCTCGTGCGGCGGGACGCTCCATCGCCTGCGGTGAAGCGAGGCTCCCGGAGACGGGGCGGGCGATCACGATGAACGTCCGGCACGGCATCTGGAAGCTGTACGCCGACGCCACGACGGGTGAGATCCTCGGTTCCTCCATCGTCGGCCCGCGCGCCGACGACCTGATCCACATCGTCGCCAGCCTCATGCACTTCCGCGGGAGCGTGGAGGATGTCCGGCGGATGCCGTGGTACCACCCCACCCTGTCCGAGGTGATGCTGAACCTGGAACGCAGCCTCGCCGAGTGCATTCGCGGAGCCGAGAAGGCACCTCCTCCCCCGGCCTGAGGCGCGAGCTTCCGTGGCGCCGGGCGATCGCCGGCACTATTCCTAGCTTCGCCCGTCAGGCGGCCGCCGGGGCGCCGCGGACCGCGGCCCGGGAGGACGGCTCTTGGGACGACCGCTGCTGAGCGCCTGCCTGATCGTCCGGGACGAGGAGGAGAGACTCGGCCGGTGCCTGACGTCGCTGCGCCCCGTCGCGGACGAGCTCGTGGTGGCCGACACGGGTTCGGCGGACCGCTCGAGGGAGATCGCGCGCCGGCACGGAGCCCGGGTGGTCGACATCGCCTGGCGCGACGATTTCGCGGCGGCGAGAAACGAGTGCTTGGAGCGGGCGCGGGGCGCCTGGATCCTTGTCGTCGACGCCGACGAAGTTCTCGAGAATCCCGACCGGGCGGCGCTCGAGGGGCTTCTCGCCGCCAGCGACGCGCCCGGATTCACGGTCGAGATCGTCTCCGCGCGCGACGGCGGCGATGAGGAGATCGCACACGTCGCCCGGCTGTTCCGCAACCTGCCGTCCCACCGGTACCGCGGCCGGGTCCACGAGCAGATCCTGCCGGCGCTGGCAGCGAGCGCCGGACGCCCGGACTGGACGCCTCCGCGGTCCGGCCTGCGCCTTCGTCACGAGGGTTACCTCGCGGAGGTGCGGGAACGACGAAACAAGCTGGAGCGGAACCGGCGTTTGCTGCGCGAGGAGATCGCCAGGCGCCCGCACGATCCAGGACCTCGCTACTTCCTCGCGAGGGAGCTGGCGCCGCACATCGGCGGCGATCTGCTCGACATGCCGCCGGCGGACGAGGCGTGGGAGGCGGTGCGGCCGGCGGTCGAGGCGGTCCTCTCCGGACCGCCCTGCGGGCTGACCGATCCCCTTGGCGCTCTCGGGGTGAGGCTCGCCGTCGTTCGGGGAGAGGACGAACTCGCCAGGCGCTGGTCGGAGATGCTCGGAAAGCGTGTCGGGCGGAGCGCGCGGTGGTGCTATGCCGAGGGGGAACGGCTCCTCACGATCGGCGCCATGGGCGATCGGGAGGCTGCCGAAACCGCGGCCGGGTGGTTCGCGGCGGCGGCTCACGCTCCCGAGGGGTCGCCGGCCGTGATCACCCCGCGGCGGCTTCGCACCTGCTGGGCACCGGTCCGCCGCGATCTCGCGCGATGCCTGGCGGGGCGCGACCGTCCCGCGCAGACGGCTACCGGCGAAGGCGTCGAACCGCTCCTCGCCCGGGCCTGGGCGGAAGCGGCCTCCGGCCGCAGCGCGGCCGCCGTCCGCCTCCTTGCCGACGGGGTTCGCCGTGACCGCGGGGATCCGCGGTTGTGGCTCGCGCTCGCCGTGGCGCTTCGGGTTGACGGGGAGACGCGCCGGGCGTGTCGGGCGGCGCGGGCGGCCCTCGCCGCGGCACCCGGCTGGCGGGCCGCCGAGGAGTGGCTCGCCGGCAGGCCGGCGCCTTTCCGGGGACTCCTCGCCCCGTGGTCGCTCGCCGCACGGGAGTCCGCCCGCGCGTGAGGCTGCTGCTTGACCCGGATTCTTCGATGAATCCTCGGAGCGGAACGCCGCAGATGCAGCGCCCGCCCCGAGGGCTTCGTGGAATCCGGGTCAGAAGTGGATGCCGACGCCGGCGTGGTACCCGTTCGACTCGAGCGTCATGCTGCCGAGCCCGGGATCGACACTCGTCATGTCGATCGAGGTCGACCGGTAGCCGACCCGAAGCGTCACGAAGGGAGCCGGCTCCAGGCCGAACCCGACGTCGAACTCCTGCCCCTTGAGGTCGCGCGCCGTCGTCAGGTCGTCGAGCGAGGGCATGTAGGCGACCTCGCCGTAGGCGTGCAGGATTCCGACGAGCGACAGCCGGCCCTGCGCGACGACCCGCGCGCCGCTGGTGTTCTCCGTTCCGAGGTCGACGTCCTCCCAGCCGAGTCCCACGGCCAGGAAGTTGTTCTCCGTCGGGGACAGGAGGCGCAGCATCACGTCCACGGAGCCGTAGCGGGTGCGATCGGCGGTGTCCGGATCGGATGTGAACAACGCGGCACGCGCCCCCCAGCGGTCGAAGAGCCACAGTTCGGCCCGACCGCTCATCGCGTCGGCACCATTGGACAGGCCCGCCATCGACTGGTCGTTCAGCCAGTAGCCGACGGTCACCTCCCCGTCGACCGGGCCGAGCGCCAGCGCGACGGCAGGCGCGGCGCAGGCCACGGCGATCGCGGCAAGCAGGTGAATCGCCTCTTTGCGCATGTTGGACTCTCCAGCGATCCTGCGGGCGTGGGCGGCGCCCGCCGTGCCTCTCCAGTCGAACGTAGATGTCTTCCGGCCCGCCCGGCAAGCCGGTGCGACCGGCCGCGCGCTTCCCTCGTCTACACTGGGGAGGGCGGGCCCGCCAAGCCCGGGCCCCGGGAGGCGCCATGGGAAGCGGCGGTCACGGGCGGAAGCTGGCGGCGGTCGCGGCCGTGGCAGCGGCCGTGGGCGCGTGTGCCCCGCCGGAACCGGACGTGCCGGTGGCAGTTTTCGTGCGCCACTACCTGCGGCCGATCTACGAGGAGGACATTCCGGCCACCGGTGAGATCGGCGCCCCGATCCGGCTCGCCGCCACTCCCGGCGAGTACGAGCCGGCGAGCCTCGGCGTCCGCGCGCAACATGCGCTCGTGGGTCTCCGCGTCACCCCGAGCGAGCTGGTCCCGGAGGGAGGCGGTCCGCCCATACCGGCGGAGGCGGTCGAGGTCAGGATCACCGGCTACGGCGAGCCGCTCCCCCGCTGGCGGCCGATCTCGAGGCATCCACGGCCGCCGAAGTATCTCGAACCGAACCGTCCGATCGACCTGCCGGCGCGGCGCACGCAGCAGTTCTGGCTCACGATCCACGTCCCTGAGGATGCGGCGCCGGGGCGTTACACCGGCCGGCTGGAAGTGACGGCGGAGGGGGAGCCCCCGCGCACCGTGCCGGTGGAGCTCGAGGTCTACCCGTTCCGGCTGAAGGAAGCGGGACCGTCCTACTTCCTGTACGGAGACAACTACCCGCTTTCGGAGGAGGCGTTCGAGGAGAGCCGCCGTCACGGGATGAACACGATCTGCACCAGCCACGGGTGGGCCAAGAACGTCGTTCCCGAATGGCGTGAGGGCCGGTTCGTCTACCGGGACCGCTTCGAGGCGCTCGCCCGGGTGATCGAGACCGCGCGGGCTCACGGCCTCGGGAAGGACCGGCCGATCGGGATCATGTTCTACTCGCATCTCGTCCAGTCGATCCCGGTGGCCTTGGCGCGCGCCGGTGTGCGGGCTCCCGGGGGAGAGCTGGTCCGCGCGATCGACCCCCCACCACGGGTACGAACTATTCCATCCTCTGGGGGTCGCGCTCGAGGTGGACAGGCACCGGGGGCCGTATTACCCCGCGCGGGACCCGGCGGCGCCGCCGACGACGCGGTACGGGCGGATCGTCTACGAAGGGTGGAAGCAGGCGTTCCGCGAGATTCTGTCCCTGGGCCGCGAACGTGGTTGGCCTCCGCTTTGGTTCTACCTGATCGACGAACCCCATCACAGCCGCGGCGCGATGCGCCTGGCCATACTGATGGCGCGCGCCGCGCAGGAGGCCGGCGCCGACGGGATGATCACCTGCAACGAGCCCACCGTTTCCGAGCCGGACCCGGACAAGCGGTGGTTCCCGCCCGTGGGAGACGAGCCGGCGCTCATGCTCGAGCCCTGGGTCAAGACACGCTGCTACCACAACCGGTATCTTGGCCCGGAAACGCGTGAGCGCACGCGGCAGGCAGGCGACCGGTACGGGACCTACATCAACATCTACGGTAACCAGCCGGCGAGCACGCGCTACCTTGCGGGGTTCCTCGCGTGGCGGCTCGGGCTGGATCTCGTGATGCTCTGGCAGCGGAAGAACGCCAGCAAGGAGCTGGAAGGGGTGCGCGTCTGGCTTCGCGACTGGGAGGCGGCAAGGGAAGGCATCGACGATATCCGGTACATCGAGGCGCTCGAGCGCGCCGTCGAGTCCGGTGTGGGGGCGCCGGGGGCGATCGCGAAGGCGCGCGAACTTCTCGCTCGGCTGGAGCGCGAAATCGTGCCGACTCCCGAGGAGATCGGTTACGTCGACGGCGTCACCGGTCGATGGGTTCCCGGCAAGCGCGCCTGGGCACCGGAGCGATACGACGAGATCCGCGCCGAAGTGGCGCGGGCGATCGCCGCGCTGGGGGAGGCGCCGTGAGGGGCCGTGCCCGCCCGCGGGCCGGTGTACGCGTCCACGGCGATACGCCGGGCGGGCCTTCGGGCGTGTTCAGCGAGATCTACGAACTCGTCCGGCAGATCCCTCCCGGCCGGGTGATGACCTACGGGCAAATCGCCGCGCTTCTCGGCCATCGCGTATCGCCCCGTGCCGTCGGCTGGGCGATGCACGGATGCCCGGCGGACGTTCCGTGGCACCGGGTGGTCAACGCCAGGGGAGGCTGCTCCACCGACCGGCTGACCGACATGCCGCCGGGGCTCCAGCGCGCTCTCCTCGAACGGGAGGGAGTGCGGTTCGGCTCGACCGGACGGATCGATCTCGCCCGGTACCGCTGGACGCCGGCGCCGCCTTCTCCTCACCGGGAAGAGCCGCAGCAGGAGGAGGCGCCGCCGTAGCCGGGAAAGGGTCGCCCTTCGGCGCACAGCCGGCACTCCGGGTCGCGGTGCACCTCGAGCTCGGTGAAACGTGCGGCGAGAGCGTCGTACAGAAGGATCCGTCCCACGAGAGGACGGCCGATTCCGAGCAGCAGCTTGATGGCCTCCACACCCTGGATCGATCCGATCACCCCGGGAAGCACACCCAGGACCCCCGCCTCCGCGCAGGGGGGAGCCGTTCCGGGCGGCGGCGGTTCCGGGAAGAGGCAGCGGTAGCAAGGGCCGTGGCCGGGCCAGAACACCCCCACCTGTCCCTGGAACCGGTGGATGGCCCCTTGAACGTCGGGGATCCCCAGCCTGACGCAGGCGTCGTTCACCAGGTACCGGGTGGCGAAGTTGTCCGATCCGTCGACGACGACCTCGTAGCGGGAGAGGATCCGCTCGACGTTCTCCGGCGTGAGCCGCTCGGCGTAGCCTTCGATGCGAACAGAGGGGTTGAGCGCTGCCAGCGTCTTCGCCGCTGAGTCCACTTTCGGCGTGCCGAGCCGCTCTTCGTTGTGGATCACCTGCCGGTGGAGATTTCCGCGCTCCACCACGTCGTCATCGACGATTCCGATGGTTCCGACTCCCGCCGCCGCCAGATACAGCGCCGCGGGAGAGCCGAGCCCGCCCGCGCCGACGACGAGCACCTTGGAGCGGAGCAGCCGGGCCTGCCCCTCGGAGCCCACCTCCGGGATCACGATCTGGCGGGCGTAGCGCTCCCGCTGCTCCGCCGTCAGGCCGTCCGGACCTTCGACCGGCAACCGCGCGGCTCTCCACGCGTCGAAGCCGCCTGCGACCGAGGCGACCTCCTCGTAGCCGAGTCGCGCGAGGGTTTCTGCCGCGATGCGGGAACGCACGCCCGCGGCGCAGATCAGAAGCACGGGGCGGCTCCGGTCCGGGACGAGCCGCGGCACCTGCGTTTCCACCTCTCCGCAGGGAACGTGCAGAGCGCCCCGGGGACGGCCGATCGCAAGTTCGTAGGGTTCGCGCACGTCGATCAGGACCGCGCCGGCACGCGTGAGCTCGAGCGCGCGATCGACGTCGACCTCTCGCACCACCCCGCGCCTTCCGGGGCGTCCGGACCGGTTCATCCGTCGTCCCTCCTCGCCGTCGAGATGGTAGCGTCGATTCACCCGGGACGCTTCGGCGCCGTCACCGCACCCCCGGCCGCAGCGGGTCCCCGAACCCGAGCACGCGCACGGACACGAACCAGAAACGGGAATCGGCACCGGACTGCAGATTCCTTCCGTATCCCGCCATCAGTCGATCGTCGAGCAACGAGAGGGTCGCGGCGAGGCCGACCTCGATGCTCTCCTCGGCGACGAAGTCGAGGCTCAGCGCGGACAGTCCCAGCCCCGCGACGTGCCAGGAGCGGGTGCTCTTCGCCTCGGCAGCGTCGCGAGGCCACCGGCGAAAGTGCAGGAGCCACGTGACGACGGGCGCCGGCTCCCAGGACGCGCCCGGGGAGCCGCGCCGGGCGAAGGCGAGGCCGGCGACAACGCGGCTCGACCATCCGAAACTCCGCACCTCGAACAGATCCCGCCAGCCGGCCCCCTCGAGGCGAACACCCCGCCGGTAGAACGCGTATCGGACAACGACGGAGAAACGATCCCCGACCCCCCTCGGCCGGCGCCGGAGGTCCACGCGGGTGTCGAGGTCTTCCTCGATGCGGCGCCTCATGGCGCCGGCGGGTCCCGGCAGCATCGACGCCGGCGGTGCCACGCCGAGTCCGGCCGCGCGCACGATCCAGCCGAGTGCGGCGGTGGGGAGCGGAACGAGCTCGCGGGCGACGGCGCCGAGCGCTCGCTCCGCCCGCCGGGTCGCCTCCGCGAACCGGCGCCCTCGGTCCGACAACCGCGCTGCGGCGTCGGACGGAAGTCTCGCGAGAAAGGCTCGCGCCTCGCGGGCCCGCTCCCGCCAGGTCTCGGGGTCGAGGGCGCGCAGACCGTCCCCCCGCCCGAGCTCCGCCAGTGCCTCCAGCCATCGCGCCAGCGCCTCCGGGGCGCCCTTTCCCCGCACCGATTCCGGAAGGCGCGCGAGAGCGGCGAGGCGCTGCAGGTCGGAGTCGACCTCGCGGGCGAGCTGGACCAGGCCGCGGTAGCCTTCCGTCGCCTCCAGTTCTCCGAGGAGCGTCCCGGGCAGGGCGGCCGGCCGCAGGGATTCGATCCAGGCGCGCAGCGCGTCGAGGTCCGCGGAAAGTCGGTCCAAGGCCGCGGCAAGCCGGGCTCCGAACTCTTCGAGTTCGGGGCCCCGCGCCTCGAATTCGGCGGTCACGCCGGCCCGCAGCGCCTGCCACAAGCTGCGCGCCTCGCCGATTTCCGCGGCGATCGTCTCGAGGCGGGCGAAGGCCCGGCGCGCGTCCTCCGGAACGCCGAACCGCACCTTCACCGGTTCGCGGAGCGGACCCTCGGCCTCGCGGTCGTAGCCTTCGACGTGGAGCGCGTAGGCGGCTCCGCCGGGGGTGACGGCGTGCGCCTGCACCGACAGCTCGACTCCCGGATCGCTTTCCTCGAGCTCCCGGTAGAGGGCCGCCAGCTCCTCCGCTGCCAGCGAACCGAGACGGTCCCAGTCGTACCCCGGAGGGGCGTCGATGAGCACCGAAGCGAGATCGCTCTCGGCGAGACTTTCGGCCAGCGCTCGGGAGCCCATCTCCCGCGCCAGGCGGACCGTCCGGGCTCGGAGCAGCGAGTCGAAGACTTCGCGGTTGACGGCGCCCATGTTCCGGATCGCGGCCCTTGCGCGGCCGATGTCGCCCGATGTGAACGCCTCCACGGCCATCGCGGTCGCTGCGCCCATTCGGGTGACCGCCGTTTCGAGCAGCGCGGCACGTTCGGCAAGGCGGGCGCCGCCGGCAGGGAGCGGAACGGCTCCCGTGTCGGCAAGGGCGGCGAGGAGGCTGGCGCGGTCGATGTGGATCGCGATCGCGCTGAGCGAATCCACGACATAGGGCCCCTTTCCGGCGGGTCCGAGGTCCAGGCCACCGCCGGCAGAGGGGCCGCCGACCGGACGCTCCTCGTAGCGGACGGCCTCGGGGATGGACCCGGGTTCGGCCCGGGACAGCGCGATCGATGCGATCCCGATCAGAGCGAAGAGGACTGCGCGTCCAGGAAAGCGAGCTCGATGTCGAGGTCCGACGCGTGGTCGGCCAGCCACACCACCGGTTCGTCGTTGAGGTCGAGCACGACGGCGCACCACTCGTCCTCCCCTTCGAAGAGCGACTCTTCCTGCCCGGGCTCGAAGATGCGGCGGTCGCGGACCCACACGACCTCGCGGAAGGGGAACGGCGCGGCGCGCCGTTCGGCGCGATCGGCGAAGCGGCTCACTTCCGGAGACCGCCCTCGGACAATCATCGCCACCATCGCGGGGTGACCCAGGACGGACCGAAGAGCGGCACGACTTTCGCGGATGTCCTCGCGGGCATGGCCCGGCCTGACGTCGAGGATTCGCATCCGCGTCCTCCGTCCGGGCTTCGCCGCCCGGGCCCCAGTCTCGCACGGTTACTTCCGGAACCGGAAGCGAGCCTGGCGGACCGGGTTGCGCCGGTGAGAGCGCCGCCCGGCGTCAGCCGCGCTCGACGACGATCTTGCCGAAGTGGCGGCCCTCCGCGAGTCGTTCCAGAGCCGCACCGAGCTCTTCGAACGGGAAGCGCGCGTCGATCACCGGGCGGATCTTCTTCTCGTCGATGAAGCGGATCATCCGCTCGAAGGCGGCCCGCGAATCGACGAAGATCCCCTGGAGTCTTTGGCGGCGCATCATGAGGTTGACCGCGGTGAACGGAGCTGCGGCACCGGAAAGGACCCCGATGAGGGCGATGGTTCCGCCGGGTCTCGTCGCGCGCACGGAGAGATCGAGAGTCCCCGCGCCGGCGGTCTCGACCGTGATGTGAGCTCCTCCGCCTGTCCGATCGCACACGGGACGGTCCCACTCGGGCGTCGTGCGGTAGTTGATCACCCCGTCCGCCCCCAGCTCCTCCGCCCTTCGGAGCTTGCCGTCATCGCTGCTGGTGATCACCACCTTGGCGCCCATGGCCTTGGCGAGCTGGAGCGCGAAGATGGAGACGCCACCCGTTCCGAGGGTGAGGACCCATTGGCCGGCCTCGAGGCGCCCCTCGGTGACGAGAGCACTCCAGGCGGTCAGCGCGGCAATCGGTAGCGTGGCCGCCTCGGCAAAGCTCATCCACTCGGGGATGGGGAGAACCGCCTCCGCCGGAAGGACGACATGCTCTGCGGCGAGGCCCGGGCCGGGCAGGCCGAGTGTCGTCCGGCCGTATTCTCCACGGTACGGCCCGTCGATCCACCCGGCGATGAAGTGGGAGACGACGCGGTCCCCGGGCTTCACGCGCCCGACGCCGGGACCGACGGCGGCGACCGTGCCCGCGCCGTCGCTGATCGGCGTCGCCGGGAGCGGTAGCTTGGGATTGTAGGTCCCCCGAACCACGAGCAGGTCGCGGTAGTTGAGGCTCAGCGCCCGCACGTCGAGGAGGATCTCCCCCGGACCCGGCGAGGGCTCCGGCACCTCGGCGAGCCGGAGGTTCTCGATGCCGAAGCGTTCCAGCTGGTAGGCACGCATCCTTCGAATCCCCTTTCGCCGCGGCGCATCCGCGGCTGGTTCGAGGATAGCCGTTCTCCGGGTTGTTGTCGGCATCCGGGTCGGCGTAAGTTGATGCTGCCGCCGAGGGGCCGGCCCCCGGCGGGAGGTTCGCGAAAGGGGTGTCGAGATGAAGGTCCTGCTCGTCAGTCCGGCGTTCCCGGAGACGTACTGGAGCCAGAAGCACGCGCTGCCGTTCGTGCGCCGCCGGGCCCTGCTCCCGCCCCTCGGGCTGATCACCGTGGCGGCGCTCATGCCGCAGGAGTGGGAGTTCGAGCTTGTCGACCTCGCCGTCGAGCCGCTCGAGGACGAGAGGATCCGATCGGCCGATCTCGTGGCGATCGGCGGGATGCTGGTCCAGCGGAACTCGATCCACGATGTGCTCGCCCGCTGCCGGCGCCTCGGGATCCCGACCGTCGTGGGCGGCCCCTATGCGATGGCGATGCCGGAACAGCTCGACGACGCCGATCATCTGGTGCTCGGGGAGGGAGAGGACCTCGTGCCGCGATTCGCCTCGGACTTTGCGGCCGGCCGCGCGGCGCGGATCTACAAGGAAGAGGGCAAGCCCGACCTCTCGAAGTCGCCGACCCCTCGCTTCGATCTCCTGGACGTGGGCGCATATCACCAGATGGCGGTTCAGTTTTCGCGCGGTTGCCCGTTCCATTGCGAATTCTGCGACATCATCGTCATGTACGGTCGCAAGCCGCGTGTCAAGACACCCGAGCAGATTCTCAAAGAGCTGGATGCGATCAAGGCCACGGGCTTCTCGGGTGACGTGTTTTTCGTGGACGACAATTTCATCGGTAACAAGCGCGCGGCGAAACAAGTGCTTCCTCGGATCGCCGAATGGCTGGAGACGACCCGCGCCCCGCTGAGTTTCTTCACCGAAGCGTCGATGAACCTGGCGGAGGATCCGGAGCTGATGCAGATGATGACGCGGGCCGGATTCCACGCCGTCTTCGTCGGGATCGAGAGTCCGTCGCCGGAGTCGCTCAAGGAGACGACGAAGGTCCAGAACATCAAGGGCGACATCGTCGAGCGGATCCACCGGATCCTGCGGCACGGACTGGACGTGTGGGGCGGGTACATTCTCGGCTTCGACTCCGACGGCCCAGGGATTTTCGAAAGGATGATCCGGTTCGTCCAGGAGTCAGCCGTGCCGTACTCGATGGTGGGAATTCTCGGCGCGCTGCCGAACACGCCCCTCTACGAGCGCCTCAAGAAGGAAGGGCGACTACGCGAGCTGACGAGGGAGATGGTGGGCGACCAGTTCGGATTGACGAACGTCGTCACCAAGATCCCCGCCCGGCAGTTGCTCGAAGGCTACCGGAAGGTGATGGAGGTCATCTACGACCCCGTGACCTACTTCGAACGGTGTAAGCGGAACCTGGAGCGCTGGAACCCGCCCGGCACGGGACGCGGGCTGGCTCTCCGGGAACTGTGGGCGGGCGTGCGCTCGATCGTGACCCAGGGGTTCTCCGCCCCGTACCGCAAGGCGTATTGGCGTTTCCTCGGCTGGGTTCTCAAGCATCACCCGAAGAAGATCGGGCGTGCTGTCGCACAGGCGGTGGTCGGCCACCACTACATCACGTACACCAGGGAGGTGGTCCTGCCGGCGCTCCAGCGGGAGATCGAGAAGCTCGACGCCGGAGACGGAGGGAGGCGGCTGGCGGCCGGCGAGACGTGAGCCGGTGCCGCGCGGCGCCGGTCAGACCCTGCCGCCGCGCGTGCGGAACTCGGCACTCTTCTCCTGCATTCCCAGGCGGCGCGCCGCGTCGAGGTCGGTTTCCCCCTGCCGGCGCGCGAAGTCCCTGATTTGCTGCGTGATCTCCATCGAGCAGAACTTGGGACCGCACATGGAGCAGAAGTGGGCGAGCTTGGCGGGCTCGGCCGGCAGCGTCTCGTCGTGATACGCGCGGGCTGTCTCCGGATCGAGAGCGAGGTGGAACTGGTCTTCCCAGCGGAACTCGTAGCGGGCTTTCGAGATCGCGTTGTCCCAGAGCTGGGCGGCCGGGTGGCCCTTGGCGAGATCGGCGGCGTGAGCGGCGATCTTGTATGCGATCACGCCCTGCTTCACGTCCTCTCGATTCGGGAGGCCGAGATGTTCCTTCGGGGTGACGTAGCAAAGCATGGCGGTGCCGTACCAGCCGATCATCGCCGCGCCGATCGCCGACGTGATGTGGTCATATCCCGGAGCGATGTCGGTCGTGAGCGGTCCCAGAGTGTAGAAAGGAGCCTCCCCGCACCACTCGAGCTGCTTGTCGACATTCTCCTTGATCAGGTGGAGCGGAATGTGGCCGGGCCCCTCGTTCATGACCTGGACATCGAATTCCCAGGCGCGCCGCGTGAGCTCCCCCTGCGTGCGGAGCTCGGCGAACTGAGCCTCGTCGTTCGCATCCTCGATCGACCCCGGCCGCAGGCCGTCGCCGATGGAGAAGGCGACGTCGTAGGCGGCCATGATCTCGCAGATCTCGTCCCAGTGCGTGTAGAGGAAGTTCTCTTCGTGGTGGGCGAGGCACCACTTGGCCATGATCGAGCCGCCCCGGCTGACGATCCCCGTTCGGCGCCTTGCCGTGAGCGGGATGTAGCGCAAGAGCACCCCGGCGTGGATGGTGAAATAGTCGACCCCCTGCTCCGCCTGCTCGATCAGGGTGTCCCGGAAGACCTCCCAGGTGAGGTCCTCCGGGCGGCCGCCGACGCGTTCGAGTGCTTCGTACAGCGGAACCGTGCCGATCGGGACCGGCGAGTTCCTGATGATCCACTCCCGCGTTTCGTGGATGTTGGCGCCCGTCGACAGGTCCATAGCCGTGTCGGCGCCCCAGCGGATTGCCCACACCAGCTTCTCGACCTCGTCCTCGATCGAGCTGGCGACCGCGGAGTTCCCGATGTTGGCGTTGATCTTCACGAGGAAGTTCCGCCCGATGATCATCGGCTCGAGCTCGGGATGGTTGATGTTCGCGGGGATGATGGCGCGCCCGCGGGCGACCTCGTCCCTGACGAATTCCGGGGTGATCTCTTCCGGGATCGAGGCGCCGAACGCTTCTCCGCGGTGCCGTCGCATCAGCTCGGGATGGCGCTCGCGCTGCTCGGCGAGGCGGAGGTTCTCCCGGATCGCGACGAATTCCATCTCCGGCGTGATCTCGCCGCGCCGCGCGTAGTGCATCTGGGTCACGCGCCGGCCGGGCTTCGCGCGTAGGATGGGCCGGCGGCGCGGGAACCGCACCGCATCCAGCTCCGGATCGCGCGCCCGCTCGCGGGCGTGATCGGAGGATGGCCCGTCGAGCACCTCCACGTCGCCACGCTCCCTGATCCACTCTTCCCGGATCGCCGGCAGACCGCGACGAACGTCGATATCGGCGGCGGGATCGGTGAACGGGCCCGAGGAGTCGTACACGAACAGCGGTCCGTTGGGTTCGACACGCTCCCCCGAGCGTGTCGGCGACAGCTCGATCTCCCTCATCGGCACGCGGATCGACGGCCGGCTCCCCGTCACGTAGACCTTGCGCGATCCCGGCAAGGGGCCGGTCGTGATGCGCCCGCGCCGGTCTGGGCTGTCGAAGGTGCGTGGTGCGCGGCTGTCCATGGCCCGGACCTCCCGCCCGCGCAGGCGTCCGCGGGCGAAAACAGCGTAGGGGAAGCCGTTAGGAACGGCAAACGGTCAGAAGGTCAAGACGAGCCCGAAGTGCAGTCCGCGGTCCAGCACGATCCCGCCCGCTCCGTCGAAGGACCCGCGGAGACGGCGGTATCCGACGTAGACGTCGGCCGGTTCGATCACCTGGAAGAAGGCCCGAAAGTCGTACTCGAGGAACCCTGTGAGATCGCCAAAAGAGGACGCATCCGGAGCGTAGTACAGCCCTCCCGCGACGCCGGCTCGCCCGGACGGCGAGAGCGGGATCCGGGCGAAACCACCGAGCGCAACCGCCCCTCCGTCCGTGCTGTCCGCGTCGACGTAATACAGCCGCGCCCCCACACCGACCAGAATGTCGCCCCTCGTCCCGGCGTAGTCGACGACGTGGATTCCGGCCGCGGCGACGTCCACGCCCGAGTCGCCGTGGAGCCAGCCCGCGTCGAAGTCTAGCGTCTCGTAAGGAAGAGGCGCGGCGAGGTGGAGCCTGATCGAATCGTCGCTCACACCGATGTCGAAGGTACCGGCGGCGGCCACCGAAGCCCAGCACAGGGCGACCGCGATGGCGGCGCCGAAGCCCCGTCCCCGTACCCGGGCCGCCGCTGGCCCCGGGCCGTTTCCGCTGTGGTCCATCGATCCTCCCCGGTTCCGCCTCATGGCCTGGGGAGACCGAGGGGCTTGCCGCCAGCCAGAAATCCCCGCCGAGCAGCGCACGGCGGTCCCCTTCACGGCTCCCAGCGCCACGGACTCGTCGGCATGGGCGTTTTGCGGGCGCGATTATCGTCGGGTCGAGCATGCCCCCGCAATCCGCCTGAGGTGCTTCCTTCGCGGTGCGTTTTCGCCGCCGGGCGCCGGTTGGCACGGTTCCTGACCGTCCCGCCGCGGCGGG
>RFHH01000190.1 GCA_003696075.1 Acidobacteriota bacterium | reverse complement strand
CGGAGCACCGGCCTCACGAGTAGCGCCGGGCGATCTCCGGGATCAAGTACTCGTCGAAGGCCCGCTCGAGATCGTGCTTCGGAGCGAATCCCCAATCGCGCCGGGCGGCGGAGTCGTCGACGGCGGCGGGCCAGGAGTCGACGATCGCCTGGCGCTTCTCGTCCGGTTCGAAGGTGATGTCGGCGGACGGAAACGCGCGCATGACCAACTCCCGGATCTCCTCGGCGCTGGGGTTGAAGGCGCTGATGTTGTAGACGAGCTGCGTGAGATTCTCCGCGGGCGTGCGCGCGAACCGCAGCGTCGCCTCGACGGCGTCCGGCATCGTCATGAACGGGATCCTGGTGTCGGGCCGAACGAAACAGCGGTAGGGTTCGCCCCGCGCAGCCGCGTGGATCATCTCCGGCGCGTAGTCGCTGGTGCCGCCGGAGGGGACCGTCGTCGCGCTGATCAGCCCGGGGAAGCGGATCGAGCGGAAGTCGACGAGGCCGGCATGGGGCACGGCGTCGAGCTGCTTGTAGTGACGCGCGTAGTAGCGGCCGAGATGCTCGCAGTAGAGCTTGTTGCAGCCGTACATCGTGATCGGCCGGTTCGCCTCCTCCTCGCGCAAAGCCCGCCCGCCGTCCTCGGCACGGCTGGTTCCGTAGGCCGCGATCGAGCTGGGGTAGAAGAACATCACCCGGCGGCCGTGGCTCCGCGCCTGCCCTTGAGCGAACTCCAGCAGGTTGAGCGTTCCCTCGACATTGACTTCGTGCGCCGCGACGGGGGTGAACTCCGCCCGCGTGGACAGCAGGGCCGCGAGGTGGAAGATGCGGTCGACCTCGTATTCGGCGAGCAGGGCGTCGAGCAACGGCCGGTCCAGGATCGAGCCGGTCACGGCCCGCTGGACCCGCCGTCGCAGCTCCTCGTCCAGCTCCCGGAGGTCGATGGTGACGATCGGCGCCCGTTCCTCGTCCGCCAGGCGCCGGATCAGTTCGTGGCCGATTTCCCCGGCCGCTCCTGTGATCAGCACGACCGCCCGTCTCATCGGTGCGCTCCACCGGGCGGGCCGGCTTGAGCGGCCCGCCGCAGAGTGGCTATCCTATCGCGGAACCGCATCCATCCATCGCGGCGGCCGCTGCCACCCCTTCCGGATCGAGGCCCGCCACCGAGGACGACGCCATGCCCCGCCCCTGGCCGGACCGCCCCCGCTATCTCTCCGCCCTCGACAGCCTGCTGTCCCGGGTCGAGAAGCCGACCCGCTACATCGGAGGCGAATGGAACTCGGTGGTCAAGCGCCCGGAGGAGGTGCGGACCTCCGTCGTGCTCGCCTTTCCGGACATCTACGAGATCGGCATGTCGCACCTCGGCTTCCGCATCCTCTACGCGCTCCTCAACGGGATGGAAGGGGTCGCGGCGGAGCGGGCGTTCATGCCGTGGATCGACCTGCTTTCCGAGCTGCGGCGGGGAGACCTGCCGCTCGTGACGCTGGAGAGCCGCCGGCCCCTGTCGGAGTTCGACCTGGTCGGCTTCTCGATGCAGTACGAGCTGACGATCACCAACGTCCTGGCGATGCTCGAGCGCGGCGGGATTCCGTTGACCGCGGCGGAGCGGGAGGAGGACGACCCGCTCGTGCTCGCCGGCGGGCCGGTGGTCTTCAACCCCGAGCCGTTCGCGGAGTTCTTCGACCTGATCCTGATCGGCGACGCCGAACGGGCCCTGCCGGCGATGATCCGCAAGCGAGAGGAACTTCTCGCCGCCGGCGCCGGGCGACGCGAGGTCGTGGCCGAGATCGCCCGCTCTCTCGAGGGATGGTACGCGCCGGCGCTGTACGACGTGCGGCCGGAGCCGCAGCTGGGGATGCTGATCCCGGAGCCGCGCGAGGAGAGCGGGGCGCCGCATCCGGTCCGGCGGGCGGTGATCTACGATCTCGACGAGTTCCCGTTCCCCGAGCGGATCGTCGTGCCGCACGCCGAGATCGTGCACGACCGCGTCTCGTTCGAGATCATGCGTGGCTGCCCGGTCGGATGCCGCTTCTGCCAGGCCGGTTATGTCTACCGGCCGACGCGGGAGCGCGATCCGGCCAGGGTGCACGAGGGCGTGCGGCGATCGCTCGAAGCCACCGGCTACGACGAGTTCTCGCTCTCCTCGCTCAACACCGGCGAGTACGGATCGATCGAGCCGCTGCTCACCGGGCTGATGGACGAGCTCGAGCCGAAGCGGATCTCGGTGGGGCTCGGATCGATGCACGCGACCACGATCACCGAGACCTTGGCGGAGCAGCTCCGGCGGGTGCGCAAGGGCGGGTTCACCATCGCCCCGGAAGCCGGTTCCCAGCGGCTCCGTGACGTGATCAACAAGAACCTCACCGAGGAGCAGATTCTCGAGGCGACGCGGCTTGCGTTCACCGCCGGCTGGAAGCTGATCAAGCTCTATTTCATGATCGGCCTGCCGACCGAGACGATGGCCGATGTCGACGCGGCGGTGGATCTCGCCGGGAAGATCGCCCGCCAGGGACGGGAAATCGGCGGCCCGCGGGTCAAGGTGACGATGTCGGCCTCCACCTTCGTCCCGAAGCCGTTCACGCCGTTCCAGTGGTGCGGCATGCAGTCGGAAGACGACTTCGCCGCCAAGCAGGAACGGATCCGCCGGAGGCTGCCGCGCGGGGTGCAGTTCCGGCATCACGACCGGTCGGCCTCATGGCTCGAGGGCGTCCTCTCGCGCGCCGACCGGCGTTTTGCGCGCGCGATTCTGCGGGCATTCCGCGCGGGCGCGGTGCTCGACAGCTGGGCCGATCACCTCAGGATCGACCTGTGGCGCGACGCTTTTCGGGAGGAGGGCATCGACGCGGACGCCTGGGCCACCCGGGCGCTGCCGCTTTCGGCGGCGCTGCCGTGGGAGGTCGTCGATCCGCTCGTCCGGAGGCGCTGGCTGGAGCGGGAGTACGAGCGGGCGCTCGCGGCGGCGACGGTCGTGCCCTGCGGTCCCGAACACTGCACCGGATGCGCTCCGTTCGCCAAGGAGTGCGTGAAGGGCGTGGTCGCCCGAAAGCGATCGGCGGATCTTCCCGCCGTCCCGCGGGCGGCGCGCCGGAGCGAGGAGGCGCCCGCGGCCACCGAGGTCCCGGCGCGTCCCACCTACCGTTACCGGATCCGCTTCGAGAAGCTCGGCCGGAGCCGCTTCCTCGGACACCTCGACCTCGTGCGCGCCCTCGCGCAGTCGCTGCGCCGGGCGGGAGTCCAGCTCGCCTACACCCAGGGCTTCAAGCCGCGCCCGAAGCTGGCGCTGTCGCCCGCGCTGGGGCTCGGCATCGCCTCGCGCGCCGAGTTCGCCGACATCGAAACGCACACACCGCTCGATCCGGAGCGCTTCGTGGCCGCTGTCAACGCGGTCACCCCGGAAGGACTGCGCGTGACGGCGGTGGTCCAGCTCCACCAGCCGGCCGCTGCCCTCCAGGACGTGATCCGGCGCGCGCGGTACCGGGCCGAGTTCGACTCCGTCCCGCGGGAGCGCCTCGAGGAAGGGGTCGAGCGCTTTCTCGCGGCGGAATCGGTGCCGGTGCGCCGCGAGCGGAAGGGCAAGACGAGGACGGTCGACATCCGCGCCGGCGTCGTCGACATGGAGGTGGAACCGGACGGGGCGCTGGCGTTCACGCTGGCGATGGGACCGGCCGGCTCGCCCCGCCCCGCCGAGGTCATCGCCGCCGTGGCCGGTCCCGAGGCGGCTGCCGCCGCGCGTGTCGAGCGGGTCGAGCTCCTCGCGGAAGTGTCCGGCCGCTTCGTCTCGCCGCTGGTGGCCGGGCGCCTCGCCAGGGCGTCCTGAGCGGAGTCCCCGATGCGGCCCCCCGACCGGCCGGACAGGGTCGCGGCGCCACGGACGCTGGTCGCCGCCCACGATCTCGGCGAGCTGTGGCTGGCGACGATCGAAGGGGGCCGCGTGATGGAGCTGGCCGTCTACCCCGCCGCTGCGGCCCGGTGGGTCGGAGCCATCGTCAAGGGCCGGGTGACGCGGTCGGTGCCGGGGGTTTCGGCTCTTTTCGTCGACGTCGGTTTCGAGCGTGACGCCTTCACCGTCTGGGATCCGCCGGGAGGCGAGCGCGAGCCGCCCGCCTCCGGGGACGAGCTGATGGTGCAGATCGTGCGAGAGGCGGACCGCGGAAAAGGCGCTCGCGCCACGCCCAACGTGACGATCGCCGGCTGGTCTTTGGTGCTCGTTCCGGGATCCACCCACCGTGGCGTCAGCCGCCGGATCGGCGAGGCCGAAGAGCGCGATCGCCTTCGCGCGATTCTCGAACGGCTCGAGCCGCAGGGCACGGGGCTGATCGTGCGCACCGCGGCCCGCGGGCTCGACGAGCAGGTGCTGCAGGCGGAGGCGACCCGTCTGGCCGATCGCTGGCGCCGAATCGAGCGCCGGGCCGCGGCGGTCTCGGCTCCCGCGGTTCTCGAGCAGGAGGACGGGCCGCTGCTCGCGTTTCTGCGCGACCGGCTCGACGGAAGCATCGGGGAGATCGTCGTGGAGGGGGAGGGGCTGCTCGCTGCGGTCGAGCGCGCCGCGGCCGAGTCGGTCGTGCCGCTCCCGCCGCGCCGCCGGCACACCGGGCCGCTCCCGGCGGTCGAGGCGTTCGGGCTCGAGCGCGCGCTCGACGAGGCACTGGCACGCGAGGTCCGGCTGCCGGGCGGGGGACGGCTGGTGATCGACGAGACGGAGGCGTTCGTCGCCGTCGACATCAACTCCGGCCGCGACACCGGGGCGGTGGACCTCGAACAGACCGCCGTGCGCACCAACCTCGCCGCCGTCGCCGAGCTGGAACGCCAGATCGGGCTGCGGAATCTGTCGGGGCTGATCGTCGTCGATTTCATCGACATGCGTGATCCGGACCACCGCCGGGCCGTGAACGATGCGCTCGAGCGGGTGCTGGCGAAAGACCGCCTGAAGACCCGCTTCACGCGGCTGTCGGAGTTCAGTCTCGCCGAGGTGACGCGGCAGCGCCGGGGACTGCCCTTGGCCGCCCGGCTCACCGAGCCCTGCCCGCACTGTGAGTCCGGTCGCACCCTGCGCCCCGAAGTGCAGGCGCGACGGCTGCTGCGCGAGCTGCGCCGGCAGGCGCGGCCCGTGCCCGGCGCACGGTTCGTCCTGTCGGGGCCGCAGCGGGTGATCGAGGCGGCGCAGGAGATCGCGCGGGAGGAGGGCGAGGCCTCGGGTCTCCCCGCGATCTCGAGCATCGGCTTTGCCGTGGGGCCTCCGGGGATCGAGCGAGCCTGATCGGGAGAGGTCGACGCGGCCCGGTCCGCCCGGCGCCGTTCAGCGGGCCGCTGTGATGCTATCCTGAGGCGCATGGGACCGAAACGTTGCGCTTCGCTGCTGTCCTCGCTCTTCCTTCTCGCTGCCCTGCCGGTCGTCGCCGCCGCGCGCGCCGGCGAGCCGATCTCGCTCACGGTCGACGCACGTGAGGCGCCGCGCGAGCTGCTCCACGCGCGGGAAGAGATCCCCGTCGCGCCGGGACTACTGAGGCTGTTCTACCCGAAGTGGATTCCGGGCGAGCACGCCCCGAGCGGTCCGGTGACGAATCTCGCCGGGATCGTGATCGAGGCGGACGGCCGCCGTCTCGAGTGGCGGCGCGATCCGCACGATCCCTACACCTTCGAGGTCACGGTGCCGCCGGGCGCCGATCGGCTCGAGGTCTCGCTCGATTACCTGGCGGTCGACGGCGGGCAGTACTCGGCCGGGGCCTCGACGACGCCGGCGCTGGCGGTGATCTCCTGGAACCAGGTGCTCGTGTACCCGGAGGGGATCGCGGCCGACGACCTGGTGATCGAGCCGGGCCTCATCGTCCCGGCCGGGTGGAAAACGGCCAGCGCCCTCCGCGCGGTCCGCAGGGACGGCGACCGAGTCGAGTTCGAGCCGGTGTCGCTGACGACCCTGATCGACTCGCCCGTACTCGCGGCCAAGTACCTGCGCAGCGAGCGGCTGGCCGACGATCCCGTTCCCTACATCCTGAACGTCGCCGCCGACGATCCGGCGGCCCTCCGCTTTCCGGACGACGTCGTGACGAAGCACGCGCGCCTCGTCCGCGAGGCGCTCGCGCTGTTCGGCGCGCCGCATCACCGGCATTACGACTTCCTCGTCACGCTCTCCGATCACGTGCAAAGCTTCGGGCTCGAGCACCACGCCTCCTCGGACGACCGGCTTCCGGAGCGAACCTGGCTCGAGCCGGATCGGCTCGTCCGCCGCGCCGGGCTGCTCCCGCACGAGCTGGTCCACTCCTGGAACGGCAAGTACCGCCGCCCCGCCGGCATGGTCGTGCCGGACTACCAGCAGCCGATCGACACCGGCCTCCTCTGGGTCTACGAGGGCTTGACGAGCTACCTCGGCGCGGTGCTGACGGCCCGCTCGGGGCTGCGGACGCCGGAGCAGTTCCGCGAGGACCTCGCCGCCACCGCGGCGCGGATGGCCGAGCGGCCGGGACGGAGCTGGCGGCCGCTCGCCGACACGGCGCGGGCGGCTCAGACGCTCTACGGTTCTCCGGCGGCGTGGAGTTCGTGGCGGCGGAGCGTCGATTTCTATCCCGAGGGCGTGCTGCTCTGGCTCGAAGTCGACGCACTGATCCGCGAGCAAAGCGGCGGGGACCGCTCGCTCGACGACTTCTGCCGCGCGTTCTTCGGACCGCCTGCCGGTCCCGCCGAGGTCCGCGGCTACACGTTCGACGACCTGGTCGCCGCCCTCTCGCAGATCCAACCGTACGATTGGCGCACCTTCTTCGCCGAGCGCGTCGAGCGGGTGCGCGAGGATCCGCCGCTCGACGGAATCGAGCGCGCCGGCTGGCGCCTCGTCTACAACGACGAACCGAACGAGTTCGCCGAAGGGCGCCCGCGGAAGAAGGGCGAACGCGGAGTGAACCTGACCTCCAGCCTCGGCCTCACGGTGGACGCAGACGGCGCCGTCCAGGATGTGATCGCCGGCAGCCCGGCCGACGCCGCCGGCCTCGCGCCCGGCATGCGGGTCTACGCGGTCGCCGGCCGGCGCTACACGCGCGAGCGCCTGCTCGACGCGCTGAAGGCCGCGGCGAAGTCGTCGGGAGACGCCGCCGCGCTCGAGTTCGTCGTCGAGCAGGAGGAGTTCGTCCGGACGATCGACGTCGCGGTCCCGCACGGTCCGCGCTATCCGCACCTCGAGCGGATCGAGGGGCGGGAAGACCTGCTGTCGCGGATCGTCGAGCCGCGCACGTCCGAGTGACCGGCCGGCCCTCCGCAGCCGTGGTCACCCGTCGAAGGGGTCGGGCTTCCCCGGCGAGCGGCGGGTCGCGGCGGTCGGCCGGAGCCCCGGAAGCAGGCGCTCCGTCCACGGACCCAGCCCGCGGCTGCCGTCGAGCTGTTCTGCGAGCCGCCGGAAGCGCGCGCGGTCGCCCTTCTCGAGCGCGGCGCGGGCGGCGAGCGCGCGGGCCCAGGCGAGCCAGTACAGGCTGCGAAGGCTGCGCTTCGCCTCCAGCTCCTGCCGCTCCAGGGCGTCGTCGACGGCGGCGTCGGAGACGGGCGGGCCGGCGCCCCAGGCGGCGAGGAGCGCGCGCAGCGGGACGATCGGAGCCATCGCCCCTCCGCCGAAGCCGGTAGTGTGGGGGGCGAGGCGCTCGGCCGCCTCCTGGGGCCGCGGCGGATCGGAGATCACCGCCGCGAGGGCGGCCAGGAAATCGAACGTGGGATCGCGGCCGTCGATTCTCGCGAAGTACGTGCTGCGGTCGTGGATGACGACCCGCGCGCGCTCCGGCTCGGCGTCGTGGAGATAGGCCGACGCGGCGACGAGGCCGGCATTCCAGTCGGTGTGCCCCGTCGCCCCCTCGTCGACGTGCTCGAAGATGGCCAGCGCCTTGCCGGTGCGGCCGCCGAGAAGGTAGGCGAACCCGGCCGTCGCGAGCTGATCGGCATAGCCGTTCTCGACGAGCCGCTCGATCAGGGGATCGATCTCTTTCCTGCCCGCGCCGAGGCGCGCGAGGAGGTCGATCTCGAGCAGCATGTGACCCGGCATCAGCGGCTCGAGCCGCTTCGCCTCGCGAGCGTCGCGGAGACCCTGCCGCAGGTCGTCACTCTCGCGCCGCAGCTCGGCCGCGCGCGCCAGCGCGACGCCGGCCAGCGCGCGCGCCGGCTCGGCGCCGGAGGCGTACGCTTCGAGCGCCGCCGCCGCGGCTCGGATGTCGCCGAGGGTTCGGGCGAGCGCCGCCCGCTCGAGGAGGCGCATCAGCTCCTGCCGCCGGAAGGCCCAGGCCGAGGCGGACAGGCCGCCGCGATCCTCGGGGTCGAGCGGCACGCCGGTCCTCGCGTCCAACCTGAGCATCCTCCGTTCGCCGAACGGAACGACGAGGGCTCCATCTTCGAGCCGCGGCCCGAGCATCCCCTGCCGGCTCAGCGGGGTGTAGTACTCCGCGCGCCGTCCCGGCGCCACCAGCATCGTCGTGGTGAACGGCGGGAACGCCGGCGCTCCGGGCTTCGTCGGATCGATCGCGAAGACGACGGAGCGCGAGCCGAGAAGGTTATTGATTCCGAAGAAGATCAGCAGCGGCGGATCGCCCTTCAGCACCAGCGGCCTTTCGTGCGACCCCTCCGAAATCCCGAGGTGCCCGGGATGCGCGAACGAGAGGACGGTCTCGCCATCGTCGTGCATCAGCTCGACGGCGAACGGGTAGTGCCGGGCGTGCCGCCAGGCCGCCAGGATTCCGGTCGGCTCGTCCGCGACCCCCACCGGAAGGCGCGCGACGCCGATCACCTGCATCACGGGACTGACGAACGGAAAGCCGTGCGGATTCCCCCTGCGCCAGACGTCGAGCCGCCTCGGGATGCCCGGATCGTCGAGACGTCCCGTCAACAGGTCGACCCGCAGCAGACCGCGGGGAAACTCCGGCGGGAAACGCTGGTATGGTCCGTGCTTCGGCTGGGCGAGCCCCAGCAGGTGATAGCGGGACCACGGCCCCCGCGGATCGAGCGGAACGTCCCAGCGGCCCAGGTTCCAGGGCGCGTCGGTGCGCCACACCGGTATGCCGAGGAGGCTGCGTCCCGCGATCGTCGTGCCGAAAACGCCGACCCGGACGGGGAAAAGGGCGAGAGCGAGCAGCGCCGCCGCAGCTGCGGAGGCGAGCCCTGCACGCAGCGCAGGACGCCGCACCGCGCTGCGCACCGCACGCCGCCAGAGCGGCGTCCGCCTCCGGGCGCGCAGGCGCTGGAGGGCGGCGCGTCCGTCCGGTGGCCGCCGCCGCGGGTCCTTCTCCAGCATCGCCACGGCAAGGTCGCGCAGCCAGCGCGGTGCGCCGGCCAGCGATCTCCGGGGGGAGGGGAGCGGCTGCTGCACGTGCGCGGTGAGGGTTTCGACGTCCGACGAACCCCTGAATGGCGTCGATCCTGCGAGCATCCTCCACAGCACGACACCGGCGGAGTAGATGTCCGACGCCGGGGTCGGCTCCTCCCCGCGCGCCTGCTCCGGCGAGGCGTAGGCCGGAGTGCCGAGGAACGTTCCGGTCGCGGTCATTCGGAGATCGCCCGGACGCCGGGCAAGTCCGAAGTCGAGCACCGCCACGCGCTCGCCGCCCGACGGCTCGCGGACGAGGAACACGTTCTCGGGCTTGATGTCGCGGTGCACGATCCCCTCGGCGTGGGCTGCGGCGAGCACGTCGAGGATTCCGTCGAGAATCCGGACAGCTTCTTGCACCGGCAGGCGGTTACGCTGCTTCAGCCGTTCTCGCAGCGACTCGCCGCGAAGCAGCTCCATGACGAGGTAGATCAACCCGCCATGCTCGCCGATATCGAACACGCGGGGAATCCCCGGATGCCGCAGCGCATGCATCGCGCGCAGTTCCCGGCGCAACCGTTCGAGGCCGGTGCCGTCGTCGTCCGGCCGCGGGAACAGCACCTTGAGCGCTCTCCGCTCCCCGGCAACACGATCGAAGACCTCGTGGACCTCCGCCGTTCCGCCGCTGCCGATTTTTCGGAGCACTCGATAACGCTCGGCAAAGAGAGTGCCCCGGCGGAGCGGAAGGATGGGGATCGCTGATCCGGGAGAGACGGATTGCGTCGGCTCGGAGGCCGAGTTCGGGCGGTCTCGATCTTGCGTCGGGTCAACCATCGGTCGCGCTTCGTCAACCGCGCTCGAAGCCGGTCATCGCACGGCGAGACTCCTTGCTCGGTCCCGGCGCCCCGCGTCCCTCGGACGGGGCACTCCCCACCTCCCCACGGAGCGGGGCGGCGCGTTCATCGTTCGGCAACGGCGGACCTGTCCCCTGGAGCTGGGCGGCGAAACCGGCCGAGATCCGGAGCATCCGGTCCCGCGCCCCGGGGGCGGCGAAGCACGGGCGCCTCGAGTCCGACCGGTCCTCGTGTGCCCCGTCCGGCCGACTCCCGGGGCGCGCGGCGAGGTCCACGCCCAGCGGCGCGCCGGGGGAAGGGCGGGGCCACTCCCTTCGCGTCGCGCCGCAGCGTGCCCGGCGTCCGCTACCGGCTCGCGGCTTCGAGGCCCACCGCTCCATGCCCTCTCCTGAACTCATCGGCCCGCTCCCGGGGGAGACCGCACGCCGGGCCGCATCCGACATCCGCCCCAATAGATACGCCGTTCGCCCTTTCCCCGGGGTCCAGCCGCCGTTCCCGCCAACCGGTGGGGCCGGCCGGCAGCGGCCGTGACGGCGGGGCGGAACGTGGGACCCGCCGGCCGCTCGGGCCCCGGTAGGCCCTTTCGATACCAGATGGTTGGGCCTCTCGTCGAGAGCCGAATCGACACGCGGTGGCGGGTGTGTCCGGAGCTCCAGGGAGACTTCCCTCGCCGGCCGTATCTGTTATCCTTCGCGCGCCATGAGCGTCGAACTCGCGATCGTTGCCGCGCTGCTGCTGGCGAGCATCGTCGGGATGGCGGCGCGGCGGTTCCGGTTGCCGTACACGGTCTCGCTCGTCTTCGTGGGCCTCGCGTTCGCCGTCGCGAGGGACCACTTCTTTCCGGAGTTCGATCCGGGGCTGCACCTGACGCCGGAGCTCCTGTTCACCATCCTGCTGCCGGCCCTCGTGTTCGAGGCGGCGTTCCACCTCGAGCTGCGTCACTTCATCGAGACGTGGCGCACCGTGTTGATGCTGGCGGTGCCCGGTGTCGCCGTGGGGACGCTGCTGACCTTCGGCCTGACCTGGCTCGTGCTCTCGGGGCTGGGCAGCACCCAGCCGTGGCAGCTCCTGCTCGTGGCGGCGACGATCCTCGCCGCGACCGACCCGGTCGGGGTGTTGGCCATGCTACGGGAGGTCAAGGCGCCGAAGCGCCTGGCGGTGATCATGGAAGGGGAGAGCCTGCTCAACGACGGCATCGCCATCGTCGCCTTCGGCGTGGTGATGACCGCGCTCGGCCTCGACCCCCACCACGGGACGATCACCTTCGGCTGGATTCTCAGCTTTCTCACCTGGGAGATTTTCGGGGCGGTCCTGATCGGCGGAGCACTCGGTCTCGGCCTTTCCTGGCTCACATCGAAGATCGATGATCACCTGATCGAGATCACGCTGACGACGATCTCGGCGTTCGGGTCGTTCCTGCTGGCGGAGCAGGCGCACGCCTCGGGGATCATCGCCTGCCTCGTGGCCGGCATCCTGTCGGGCAACGTGGGCGCCACGTACGGCATGTCCGCCTCGACGCGCGTCGCGGTCGTCTCGTTCTGGGAGTACGCCGCCTTCGTCGCCAATTCGATCATCTTCCTGCTCGTGGGGCTGGAGACAGCGCCCTGGCGGCTGTTCCGGATCGCGGGTCCGGTGATCGTGGTCTGGCTGGCGATGCTGATCGCCCGCGCCCTGTTCATCTCGATCTCGCTGCCGATCATGGAGAAGGTTCATTTCCTCACGCGCAGGGGGCTGATCAGCATCCTCAGCTGGGGCGGACTGCGCGGCGGCGTCGCGATCGTTCTCGCGCTGTCCGTCACGCGGGAGTGGGAGTACCGGCAGCAGCTGATCGATCTCGTGTTCGGGGCCGTGCTGATGACGATCCTCGTCCAGGCGCCGACGACACCGCTCGTCCTGCGGCTGTTCGGGATCGGGCGCGAGCGCGGCATGCGCGAGGAGGCGGTGATGCTGCGCACGCGCCTGCGCGCGCTCGCCGAGGCGGAGCGCTACCTCGAGCGCCAGCACGAGGCGGGCGCCGTG
>RFHH01000189.1 GCA_003696075.1 Acidobacteriota bacterium | reverse complement strand
GTGCCGCTTCGGGCGCGGTGGCGACGTCCGCGGCCGGAGGCGCCGGCGGCTCGCCGAGGCCGTCGACCGCCGGGTCGAGCTCGTGGATCGCGGCCACCAGCGCCTGCGACCGCGAGAGGTCGATCGCCTCCGGCGCCACCCCGTCGACCTCGGCCGCCATCGTGCGGAAGCGGTCGAGCGGGGTGTAGGCCCTCAGTTCCGGCCGCTCCGCGAGCAGATGCCGGTGCTCGGCCATGGACGGGATCGGGGCGTCCTCGCCTTCCTTCTTGGGTTGGACGGCCGGCACCTCCTCGAAGCCGATCCGCAGCCCGTACACGACGTAGTCGAACGCGGCGTCCGAGCCGGGCTCACCGACGACGACGAGCTGCTCGGTGGTCACCGACTCGACTGCCAGAGGCTCTGCGCTCCCCCGCGGCGTCACGTGGGCGGTGAGGCCGATGTCGGGGTTGGTCACCAGCGCGAACGTCTCGTCGAGGGAGATCACCGCGCGGCCGTTCTGCAGTCTGCCGCGGCCGCGTGTGTACGTCGCAACCTCGTCGCCTTCGAGACATGCGTAGAGCACCTTGAGCGACGGATCGTAGGGATGATTCTGAACGAAGTGCTTGGAGCCGTTGCCGTACAAGCTGTACGTATAGTCGCCGACTCTTGCGTAGGTGCCCGTCCCCGTGTCCTCGAAATGTCCAGCAGTTCCTGTCGCGTAGGCTTCGATTCCATTACCTTGCGATCCGATGGTGACCAACACGCCGGACGAGTGTAATTCCGCGGCCTTATCGTTCTGTGCGAGCCGCACGTAGCTATTGCTGTCGGCCGTGTTTTGGAAAAATCCGCCCGCGGAGCCACCGTAGGCTCTGATGCCGTCGTCGCCATAGGCGACGTACGCGTAGCCAGAGTTGTCGCTATCCCGAAAGTAGCCGCCCGTGTAAGAACCGCTGGCGGAGATCCCGTCATCGGAATAGCCGACGTAGGCGTACCCGGAGCCGTTGGAATCGCTGAAGTATCCGCCGGCGCTCGTGCCGGAGGCGTCGATCCCGTAGCTTCCGTATCCCACGTGCGCCGAGCCCGTGCCATCGGAATCCGCGAAGTAACCCCCCGCCACGCTCCCCTGCGCGGAGATCCCCGTGTCGCCGTAGCCGACGTACGCGTCGCCCGTCCCGTCCGAGTCCTTGAAATACCCGCCGGCGAACGATCCGAAGCCGCGAATCCCGTAATCGCCATTGCCCACGTACGCATACCCCGAACTGTCGCGGTCCTGGAAGAAACCGCCCGTCAGGTTCCCGTACGCCGCGATCCCGTCGTCCCCATAGCCCACGTACGCGTAACCCGAATTGTCGCTGTCCGCGCAGTACGCCCCCGCGTAGCCTCCGTGAGCCGAGATCCCGTAGTCCCAGTAGCCCACGTACGCCTCCCCGGAGTTGTCGCTGTCTGCGAAGTAGCCCCCCGAGAAATTGCCGTACCCGTGGACACCGATGTCGCCGTTCGCGAGGTAGCCCCGCCCGGACGCGTCCGCGTTCTTGAAGTAGACCGCCGCCGAATCCCCGTACGCCGTCAGCCCGAAGCCGGTCCGGCCCGTCGCGTCGACCACCAGACGGCCCGCCTTCGTCTGCTCCACACCTGACGTGTCCAGATACCCGGACGCCGGCCGCCCCTCCAGCCGCGACGCGTTCAGCGCGTAGCCTGACGAGGTCACCCGGATCCGCGGGGAGAGCGTCTCGCCCCCCACCTCCACCTCGAGCCAGACGTCGCCGTAGTCCGCGAACACCGGCGTCAGCGAGGTGTACGTGCCCGGACCGGACCCGTCGAGCACCTCACCCGTCCCGAGCTGCACGCTGAACAGACCGCCGCTGACCGTGACCGCCTGGCCGTTCGCCGACAGGTGCCGGTCGATCAGGATCTCGTCACCGCCCGTCTCGGCGCTCCAGAACCGGAACACCATGTCGTAGCTGCCGTCCAGAGGCTTGTCCGCCGCGTCGCGCAGCACCCCCTGGTAGTTCAACACCCCGGGCGGCGTCGCCGCTGCCGCCGCCAACACCGCCGCCAGCACCGACGCCGCCGCGATCCCCAGCCTCGGCATTCCCGTTCCACGCTTCCGGTTCATCGCTCGCACTCCTCCTATCGCTCCACCGTCACGGACACGCGCTCCCGCCGCGCTCCGAGCCGTCGCTGCGATCGCCCTTCGGCCCCTCCTCCTGGAGACGGTTCCGCGCCGTCACCAGGTAGAACCGTCCCGTCCCGGGCGGCGGCGCCTCCACGTCCGTCGCCTTCTCGTCCGCCAGGCCCGACTGCCAGCACACCCCGTACTGGCCGCCGGGCAGCGACGAGACGGCGTCCCGGTAGACGTCGTACGTCCCCACCGATCGCTCCGGATCCCACCGCAGCTCCGTCCGGCTCGCGAAGCGCAGGCCCCGCACCTCGCCCGGCGGCGGGTAGGCCCCCGCGAACGATCCGTCCATCCGGTACGACGCCGAGGAAAGCCCGGTTCCGACCAGGCCCTCCCCCACGCTCTCCAGCGTGATCCGGTAGCTCGCCGACGACGCGGTCACCCCGTCCG
>RFHH01000188.1 GCA_003696075.1 Acidobacteriota bacterium | reverse complement strand
GGGGGCGGGCGCCGCTGGCGGGGAGGGACGGGCCGCCGCAGAATCCGGTCCGTGGCCGCGCCAACGACGTTGTCCCACCTGAGCTGCTCGGAGTGCGGAACGCGCTTTCCGGCGGACCGGCCGGCCGGGTTGTGCCCGGACTGCCGCCGGCCGCTCCTGGCGCGCTACGACCTCGAGCGGGCACGCCGGACGCTGACGCTCGGCGCCGCGCGCGAGCGGCCGCCCGGCCTGTCGCGCTACGCCGAGGTGATGCCGTTCGGCGCGCCGCACGTCGATCTCGGGGAAGGACGAACGCCGCTCGTGCGATGCCCCCGTCTCGACGAGCTGGTGGGCGGGGCGACCGTCTACGTGAAGGACGAGAGCGTGAACCCGACGGGGAGCTTCAAGGCCCGGGGGCTCGCCGCCGCGGTGAGCCGCGCGCGCGAACTCGGCGCGCGCGGCGTCGCGCTGCCCACCGCCGGCAACGCCGGGGTGGCGCTGGCGGCCTACGCGGCCGCAGCCGGCCTGACCGCCTTCGTCGCCTGCCCGGCCGACACACCCGCGCCCTTCGTCACGGCGATGCGGCTGCTCGGCGCGCAGGTCGTCCGGCACGAGGGCCTGATCGACGCGTGCGGGGCGCTGGTGCGCGAGCGCGCCGCGGAGGCGGGTCTGATCGACTGCTCGACGCTGAAGGAACCGTATCGCGTCGAGGGCAAGAAGACGATGGGCTACGACCTCGCCGTGCAGTTGCCGCGGCTTCCGGACGTGGTGGTCTACCCGACGGGCGGAGGAACCGGGATCGTCGGTATGTGGAAGGCGTTCGGGGAGATCGCCCAGCTCGGCTGGGAGTGCGGCGCGCCGCCGCGGCTGGTCGCCGTGCAGGCTTCGGGCTGCATGCCGATCGTGCGCGCCTTCCGGGAAGGCGCCGAGGAGGCACGGGCCTGGGAGGGAGCGTCGACGATCGCCTCCGGCCTGCGGGTCCCGCGCGCGATCGGCGACCGGCTGGTGCTCAGGGCGCTCCGGGAGTCGCGCGGTACCGCCTGCGCCGTCGGCGACGCCGAGATGATCGACGGCGCGGCCCGGCTCGGGGCGCGTGCGGGCGTGCTCGCCTCGCCGGAGGGGGGTGCCTGCCTGGCGGCCGCGATGCGCCTGGCCGAAGAGGGTTGGATCGATCCCGCGGAGACGGTCGTTCTCTTCAATACGGGAACCGCCTTGAGCTACGAACCGGTCCTCCGCGCACGGGCACTGGGATGAGCGGTCCGTCCCCACCCCCGCACCGCCTCTCGGTGGCGCCGATGATGGCGCGCACCGACCGCCATTTCCGTTTTTTCGTGCGGCGTCTGACGCGCCGCACCCTGCTGTACACCGAGATGCTCACGGCGGATGCGGTCCTGCACGGCGACCGAGCCAAGCTGCTCGGCTTCGATCCCGACGAGCATCCGGTCGCACTCCAGCTCGCCGGCGACGATCCGGTGGCCCTCGCCGAGGCGGCGCGGATCGGCGTGGGGTGGGGATACGACGAGATCGACCTCAACGTCGGATGTCCGAGCGAACGGGTGCAGCGGGCGCGGTTCGGGGCCTGCCTGATGGCCGAGCCCGAGCGCGTCGCCGAGATCGTCGCCGCCATTCGCGCCGCCGTCCGTGTGCCGGTGACGGTCAAGCACCGGATCGGGATCGACAATCTCGACAGCGAGGCATTCCTCCTCCGATTCGTCGACACGGTCGCGAGCGCCGGATGCGACCGGTTCGTCGTCCATGCCCGCAAGGCGATCCTCGCCGGGCTGAATGCGAAGCAGAACCGCCGCGTGCCGCCGCTCCGGCACGACGTGGTCCACCGGCTCAAGGAACGGCGGCCCGACCTCGAGATCGTGATCAACGGCGGCATCGCCACACTCGACGAGGCCTCCGCTCACCTCGAACGGGTCGATGGCGTGATGATCGGGCGTGCCGCCTACGAGAACCCGTTCCTTCTCGCCGAGGCCGACCGGAGGATCTTCGGGGAGACCGCACCGCCGCCCACCCGGCGCGAGGTCGCCCTCGCCATGGCGCGCTACGTCGACGAATGGTTCGCGCGCGGCCTGTTCGCCAGCCACATCACCCGCCACATCCTGGGGCTGTTCCGCGGAGTGCCCGGCGGCCGGGCCTGGCGCCGCGCCCTCACCGAGGGGGCCGTCAAACCGGGCGCGGACGGAAGCCTGATCGAGCGTGCGCTGCGAGCCATTCCGGATGAGGTGCTGGACGCCCGCCCCGGCGAAACGGAGCGGGCAGCGGTCGGCTGAGGCCGGTGCGCGCGGCGATCGCGGGCGCGCTCGAACCTCCTCCGCCGTCTTCCCCCTCGCCGGCTGGCCCGCGCGACCCCCGGCGGACCTCCTCGGCGCCCCCGGCACCGGCGGCGAATTCCCGATCGGCGGGCAGGCGCCGCCCGCGCCGAACGGCCCGGGCAGGCCGCGGCGAGAAGAGGTGCGTCCCCGGCGGTCCGGACGGGCATCCGGGGCACTCGAAATAGCGGAGAGCTTCGATCGGAGAGGCGCGCTCCGACCCGCCGGAGACCTCTGTCGCAGCCTCGCCGGGACGCGGGCCGGAGACCGCGCCGCCGGAAACGCACCCTTGCCTCGGAGAAGCCTCCGAAGAAGAGGCGGGCCCTCGACGGTGCAAAAGGCCCGCCGCCGCGCCGTCGACCCCGGCCGCATCCCCCGCGACGACGCCCGTTCCCTGCGGTTCGATACCGCACCGCCGCGATCGTCCGGTCAGGAAGCGTGCCAACGGAGAGCCGGCACCGAGAACGAACCGCGAAGGAAGCACGCTGGGAAAAAGAGCGGCCCGGGCGCTCGCCCGGGCCGCTCGCGGGGCACCGATTCCCGTCGGCTGGTGAGTCCCCCCTTCGTGATCAGTCCTCGATCGCTCCCGGAGCGACGTCGGCCCAGAGGATCCCGTCAGCCCACAGGATCCCGTCGGCCCAGAGGATTCCGTCGGCCCACAGGATCCCGTCGGCCCAGAGGATTCCATCGGCCCAGAGGACCCCGTCGGCCCAGAGGATCCCGTCAGCCCACAGGATCCCGTCGTTGGCGACGTCGGCCCACAGGATGCCGTCAGCCCAGAGGACGCCGTCCGCCCACAGGATCCCGTCGGCCCAGAGGATTCCGTCAGCCCAGAGAATCCCGTCGCCTTCGAGCCGGCCATCGGCCCAGAGGATCCCGTCGGTCTGGACGACGCCGTCGGCCCACAGGATCCCGTCGCCGGTCATGATCCCGTCGGCCCACAGGATCCCGTCGCCCCACAGCTGGCTGTCGGCCCAGAGGATCCCGTCAGCCCACAGGATGCCGTCCGCCCAGAGGATTCCGTCGGCGACCGGCGTGGCGTCGGCCCAGAGAATCCCGTCGGCCCACAGGATGCCGTCAGCCCAGAGGATCCCGTCGCCCCACAGCTCGCGGTCGGTCCAGAACTCCTCGTCCCCGTAGACCGCGTTGTCCCCGTAGACGTCGGCGAAGCCGGTCAGGATCACCGGGCGGCGCGTCGCCTCGCTGACGACGTAGAGGAACACGCCCTTCGGCGCGCGGCCGATGCGCGGCGAGGCGGAGCTGTAGTGGCGGGACGTCGCCAGCTCGTCCGAGAGCTCGAGCGCGGCCTCGACGTCGAGGTAGCCGGCGCCGCGGGCGAACACGTCCACGTCGTCGAGCTTCTCGGCGGAGCGCATGAGGACCGTCTTGATCGCGTCGTTGGAGATCTCGGGGTGCCGCTCGATCAGCAGAGCCGCTGCGCCGCTCACGAAGCCGGCGGCCATGCTGGTGCCGGACAGCTCGATGCCGCCGTCGACGAGCTTCTCGGGATGCTCGGTGGCCAGCGTCGAGCCGGGCACCGCGGGGCCGACGATCCGGTTGCCGGGAGCGACGAGGTCCGGCTTCAGAACGAGGTCGCCGTAGGAGGGGCCGCGGCCGCTGTAGGTGGTGATGACGTCGTCGGCCCGCTCGAGCGTGTTCAGGTCGTTCATCGCACCGACCGTGATCACGCGGGGATCGTTGCCGGGGGCGTTGATGGTGAGGTGGCCGTCACGCCCGCGGTTGCCGGCGGAAGCGACGACGGTGAGGCCCGCCGCCCAGGCGCGGCGCACCGCGATGTTGACCGGATCGATGGCGATCGACATGCGCGGCGCGTAGCCGAGCGACATGTTGACGACGCGGATGCCGTACTCGTCCTTGTGCTGGATCGTCCAGTCGATCGCCTGCAGCACGGAGGAAAGCTTGCCCTGTCCCTCGGCGTCGAGGACGCGAAGCACCACGAAGTTGACCTCCGGGGCCACGCCGTTCTCGCCACCGATGATCGCCGCGATGTGCGTTCCGTGGCCGTGGCCGTCGACCGCGTTGCCGTCGGGGTCGACGAAGTCGACGCGCGCGAGCACCCGCTCCTCCGGAACGGCGAGGTTCGGCGCGAGGCCGGTGTCGATCAGCGCCACGGTCACGCCCTTGCCGGTGTGGCCGTAGTGGCTGTAGGCGATGTCGGCGTTGGAGGCGGCCACCGCCACGTCGAGGTTGGCGCGGAGCAGCCGGTCCGGCGCGATCGAGAGCACGGCCGGGTTCTCGGCCAGGCGCCGGATCGCCGCGCTGTTCAGCTTCACCGCGACGGAGCCGAGCGTGCCGACGACCCGGGCCCCCGGAAGAGCGGTCACCTCGGTGCCGGGTGCGTGACCCTCGCCGTACTGCACGACGACCGCGAGCGCCTCGCCCTCGGCCGCGGAGGCCATCTGATCGGCCAGGTCGCGCGCGATCTTGGCCCGCAGGCCGGTCTCGCCCGCGAAGGCCGGGAACATGAAGAAGGAAGCCACCACAGCCAGCCCCGCCAGGAGGGCCAGGCAGCGGCGCTTGGAGCTGTTGGAGTGTCCGGTGCGGTTCATCGTTCGTTCTCCCCTCGGGTCTTCGTCTCCTCGAATCCCGTTGCGCCCCCTCTCAAGGCAAGGGCCGTGCCAGCGGAGGCGACAGATAACCCCTTTGAGATCAATAGCTTAATGACGTGAGACACAGCAGGGAGACTGTCTCACGGGACGGGAGCGCCGGGCTGTCTCTTCGCGGCAAGGCGTTGTTTTTCAGCAGGTTGACACTGTCTCAGCCCCGGTCGCGCCGGTCGCGAGACCGGGGCGTGAGACAGTCGTGAGACAGTCCTGT
>RFHH01000187.1 GCA_003696075.1 Acidobacteriota bacterium | reverse complement strand
CTGCCGGGGTACTACGGCGTCTACGCGGTGCTGTGGTGCGTGGTGCCCGCGGTGCTCGGCGCCGCGGCCTTCCTGGCCGCGGCGCCGGCCGCGTTGGACCGGCTGGTGATCGCGGGACTGCCGCCCCGGCTGGCGGGCCAGCCGGCGGCGCAGGTCGAGCTCCTCCTGAACGACATCAAGAACGTGGCGCGCGGATCGCCGCCGGCGCCGGGGACCGATCCCGCGATCCTCGAGGCGGCGAGGCGTTACCGCTCCCTCCGCGCCACCTCCCGGGCCGCGCTCGCCGCTCTCGCGCTGTTCCTCGCGTCGGGGGGCGCCCTCGTCGCGCGCCGCCGCATCAAGCCCGATTTCCCCGCCATCGAACGGGTCGAGCGGTTCGTCCGGAGCGTGCTGTTCGGCGCTTCGCTGCTCGCGGTCCTGACGACCCTCGGGATCGTTCTCTCCCTGCTGTTCGAATCGTTGCGGTTCTTCGCCCGTGTACCGGCGACCGAGTTCCTCTTCGGTCTGGAGTGGAGCCCCCAAACGGCGCTGCGGGCGGATCAGGTCGCCGCCTCGGGAAAGTTCGGTGCGGTGCCCCTGTTCGCGGGGACCTTCCTGATCAGCGGCATCGCCATGGCGGTCGCCGCTCCGGTGGGTCTCCTGTCGGCTCTCTACCTGTCGGAATACGCCGGCCGCCGGCGGCGGGCGCTGCTCAAGCCGACGCTCGAGCTGCTGGCCGGAGTACCCACGGTCGTCTACGGGTTCTTCGCCGCCTTGACGGTGGCGCCCTGGGTCCGGCGAGCCGGGGAGGCCGCAGGACTCGACGTGGCCTCGGAGAGCGCCCTCGCCGCCGGGCTCGTCATGGGCGTCATGATCATCCCTTTCGTGTCTTCGCTCGCCGACGACGTGATTCGGGCCGTACCGCGCGGCCTGCGAGAGGCCTCGCTCGGTCTCGGCGCCACCCAGGCGGAGACGATTCGCAAGGTGGTCTTCCCGGCCGCTCTCCCGGGGATCGTGGCGGGGTTGCTCCTGGGCCTCTCCCGCGCCATCGGAGAAACGATGATCGTCGTGATGGCGGCCGGGCTCGCCGCGAACCTCACCCTCAACCCGCTCGAGGCGGTCACCACCGTGACCGTGCAGATCGTCACGCTCCTCGTCGGAGACCAGGAATTCGACAGCCCGAAGACGCTGGCGGCGTTCGCACTGGGGCTGACCCTGTTCGCGGTCACGCTGCTGTTCAACGTCATCGCCCTGCGCGTGGTGAGGCGATACCGGGAGGTTTACGAGTGAGCCGGGGGCGTCGCGAGGCCGGGATCGGCGGCGGGGGATGGCGGCTCCGCCGCAGGCGCGCGGCCGACCGCGCGTTCCGGCTCGCGTGTGCCGCTGCCGCGGTGGCGGCGGTGGCCGCCCTGGCCGGGCTCCTCGTCTCCGTCGCCGCGCGCGGCTGGACCGCCTTCTATCGCCACGACGTGCTCTTGGACATTGACTTCGACCCGGAGGTCCTCGATTCGCGAGACCCCGAGCGGCTCGCCCGCGCCGACTACGCTTCGCTCTGGCGCCGCCCGCTCCGCGAGCTCGTCCCCGAGGCGGAGGGACGCACCGCGCGCCGCGAGCTGTACCGCCTCGTCAGCGGCGGGGCATCGTTCATCCTGCAGGATCTGGTCACCCGGAACCCGGGCCTGATCGGCCGGACGCGACGGATCGCGCTGCCGCTCGCCTCGGATGCCGACCTGGTTCTCAAGGGACGCATCTCCCGGAATGCCCCGGAATCCGATCGTGCCCTCAGCGACCGGCAGCTCGCGTGGCTGGACCGGCTGAAGCGGGCCGGCCGCATCCGCACCGCGTTCAACGGCCGGCTGTTCACCGGGGGCGATTCGAGGATGCCCGAAATGGCCGGGATCCTCGCCGCCCTGACGGGCTCGTTCTTCACGCTGGCGGTCACGCTCCTTCTCGCTTTTCCGCTGGGGGTGGCCGCCGCGGTTTACCTCGAGGAGTTCGCGCCGCAGGGTCGGTGGTGGACCGATCTCGTGGAGATCAACATCAACAACCTCGCCGCCGTCCCGTCGATCGTGTACGGGCTGCTCGGTCTCGCGGTGTTCCTCGATTTCCTCCGACTGCCGCGATCGGCGCCGCTCGTGGGTGGGCTCGTCCTCGCGCTGATGACGCTTCCGACCATCGTCATCGCCGGCCGGGCGGCGATCCGCTCCGTTCCCCGGTCGATCCGCGAAGCGGCCCTCGGCCTCGGCGCGACGCCGATGCAGGTGATCCAGCATCACGTCCTCCCGGCCGCCATGCCCGGGATCCTCACCGGCACGATCGTCGGGATGGCGAGGGCGCTCGGGGAGTCGGCCCCACTCCTGATGATCGGGATGGTGGCGTTCGTGGCCGACGTGCCGAGATCCCCGCTCGATCCGGCCACGGTGCTGCCGGTGCAGATCTACCTGTGGGCGGACAGCCCGGAGCGCGGATTCGTCGAGAAGACGTCGGCGGCGATCCTCGTTCTCATGGCCTTCCTCCTGGCGATGAACGGCCTGGCGATCCACTTGCGGAGGCGCTGGGAGGCGCGGCGCTGAGCGCACACCGCCGCGGCCGAAGACCGCGGGGGCGAGGGCGGCGCCAGGGACGCGGAACCGGGCTGGTCCCGGCCGGCCGCTCCCTTCGTTCCTTCGACGACGCCGGAAAGACGAGCCCGAACGCTCCCTTCCCGCCGCGGCGGGACGGTCAGGAACCGTGCGAACCGACGGCCGGCGCCGAGACCGAACCGCGAAGAAGGCACCTCGCCCTCGCCGGTGGGTGAGGGTCCGAACCGTCCTCTCACGGACCTCCGAGGTACCCCAATCCCCGGAGCCGGCGGAGCGTATCCTCGCGCCGGCCCGGCTCGAACCGGGAGGGCAGCGGGTCGGCCGAGGCATCCCACTCGGCGAGCCGGGCGCGCAGGCTCTCCGCGATCTCCCGCGCCGCCGGTGTCGGTTCTTCGAGCAGGTTGTGCTGCTCGGATGGGTCGGCATCGAGGTCGTAGAGTTCCTCGGTACCGAGGTAGGGCGTGACGATCAGCTTGTACCGCCCCTGCACCACGCACCTGGACTTGCGCGCGTTGCGCCACCGCAACCCTCCCTCCACCTCTTCCCACGGCTTGCTCGCCTCGGCGTAGCGGAGCCGCGCGGGAGCGGCCTCTTCCGCGGCGCGGAGGGGGAAGGGCTCCCCTTCGACGGCTTCCGGCACCGGAAGGCCGAGCCAGGTGAGGAGCGCGGGCATGATGTCGATCGTGGAGAGGGGGCGAGAGGTGCGCGTTCCACCGCCGCCTCCCGGTGGGCGGACCAGCCCGACCGCCCGGATCGAGGTCTGATACACGGTCAGGCCGTGGTCGAAGTAGCCGGGATGCTCGCACAGGTTCTCCCCGTGGTCGCTCGTCACCACGAGATAGGCGTCATCGAGGACTCCGCGGCTTCGGAGGCCGTCGATCAACCGCCCGACCTGAGCGTCCAGATAGCTGATCTCTCCCGCGTAGAGGTTCGCCGCGCGCCGGGCGAGAGCGCTGGGAAGTCCCGGGCGCTCCCGGCACATCGCCGCCGCGGCACGCAAGTTCACCGGCTGGTCGGCGCCGGCCGGATCGTACATCCGGTCGAACGGCGGCGGCGGTGCGTACGGAGCGTGGGGATCGAAGTAGTGCACGAACAGAAACAGGTTCCGCGGTACACCTTCCCGGTCGAGGAACCCGAGAACCGCGTCGGTCACCGCCTCGGCCCGCCGCTGGTCCTGGTCGGCCCCGCCTTCGCCCGAGCGCTGCTCGAACCGCTGGTCGTAGACGTCGAAACCCTGGTCCAGACCGAATCGGCGGGCGAGTGCGAAGGAGGCCACGAAGGCGACCGTCCGGAAGCCGTGCGAGTGCAGGATCTCGGCCAGCGTGAGGTTGGCGGGATCGAGCACGAACCCGTTCCGCGGCACACCGTGCGAGTGCGGATGCCGTCCCGTCATCAGCGAAGCGTGGGAGGCGAGCGTCGTCGGCGCGACGGTGAGGAGATCGTCGAGAACGACCGATTCCTCCGCGAGTCGGTCGAGACGGGGAGTCCGGACCCGTTGGCTGCCGTAGAATCCGAAGTGGTCCGGGCGGGTCGTGTCGAGCGAGATCATCACCACGTGACGCGCCCCCCCGAAACGGCGGGGCCCTTCCGCGCACGCCGCGGCCAGGAGCCCGGCAGCCCCGAGGATCGCTGCGGTCCGGAGCGCTCCTTGCATCACAGGCGGCGCACGTAGTCGCGGGGTTCGAGGCCCCACACCGGAACGCCGCAGTACCGGCGGCCTTCCGGGCAGAAGGGCTTCTTCCCCGCGCGCCGGCGAATCGTGCAGGGCGGCAGCAGGAACGCGCCGAGCCGCGGGTGCACCCGGCTCACCTGGAGGGCCTCGTCCAGACTGGCCCGCCAGATTTCTTCCTGCGCGTTGTAGCACAGCCGCATGGCATGCTTGTGGCGCAGAGCCAGGAAGTCGGCCGACTCGGTGGCGCGCACGGCCACGGCGTTCGGGAGGAGGTAGACGAGCGCCTCCCGGGGCGCGCCTTCCCGCCGCAGCCGCCCGATCCCTTCCCACGCCAGCGCCATCGCCTCGTCGAAGCGGCGCCGGATCGGCTCTTCCTCCAGGGCCAGCGCGGGAAGGACCACGTCGGGCTCGTCGCGGAGGTGAGCCACGAGCACCGGCCGGCTCGCGGGCGTCATTCGGTGTCGCTGGTCCTGTGAGTCGGCGGTGTGGGAGAGTTTGCGCCGGAAAGTGTACTGCGCATGGTGCAGTGCGCGGGTGATCTTGGCGATGCTCGTCAGATTGAGGGATTCCCCGTACATCGGGTTCCGCGCCGGATCGGCGGCGAGTCGCAGCGCCGCGTCGTCATCGAGGTCGGCCCGCGGCACGCCGAGCACCTCGCGAACCGCCTGGGCGACGGTCGCCTCGGCATCGGGAGCGAATCCGACGAGCCGCGACACGCGTCCCCCGAGTTCCGCGTCGAATTCCCTCGCGAACCGGTCCGCGCGCCCCGGGTCGACCGCGCCTCCCAGCCCCTCCAGCGTGCGGTTCTCCGGCAGCGCTTCGTCCGGCAGCGGCTGCTCGAGCACCTCGGCGTAGGACGGATCCCAGCGGAGAACCTCCTCGACCATTCGCCGCACCACGTACTGCACTTCCGTGGGCAGATCGGGAAGCCGGGCGAGGCGGTGGTAGCGCAAGAGGGTCACCGCCGACACGGTGTGGTACAAGCGCGCCCAGGTCGCCACCGGAAGCACGTAGCGGGCGGCTTCCTGGGCGCGGCGCCGGATCTCACGCCGCCAGCGGCGCGCTGTCCCCCGGCGGGCCGGGAAGATCTCGAAGAAGATCCGCTCGGCGACCGGCTCGAGCCGAACGCTGAGGTCGCGGTACGCCTCCTGGAGCCGGGCCAGCACCCGCTCGTAGATGCCGGCGGCGGGTTCGGACAGCCGGGGCACGGCGGCGGCCCCCGGTTCGACTTTCACGTACCGCTGGGAGACCTGTTCCGAGTTGTAGAACGGGTGGGCGTGGAAGAAGCTCCACAGCGCGTGACGCGAGATGCGGTCGATGGCGAACTCGAAGTGCGCGTGTTGAAAGACCGTGTGGTGCCCCGCCCGGTAGATGTCGCGCGCGAGCTCGTTGCGGCGCCGGATCGCTTCGTCGCGCCTCCCTTCGGGGAGGGAGTCGCCGCCGACTTCCTCCGGCCACACGATTCCCTTCGAGGAGTAGCAGGTGCGGGCCGCGGCCACCGCGCCGTCGAAGGGACGCTCGAATGCCGCGACGAGCCGCACCTCCGGCGGCGGCGATCGAAACGCGTCCGCTCCTTCGCTCACCGATCGTTCCGCGGCGGGACCTCGCTTCCTTCAAGGGCTGGGAGCCGGCGCTCCGGATCCGGGGGCAGGGGGCGTTCCGACACGCGCCAGGGAACGGGCTTCGAGGCCAGCGCGGACCGGGTGCACCCCTCGGCCGACGCGGCCCGTTCGCCGGCGGGTCCGCCCCGCTCCCGCGGCCGGCCGGGACCCCAGGCGGCCATCCCGCCGTCGAGATAGCGTAGGTGGCGGAACCATCGGGCCGCCAGTTCCGCCGCCACGCGCCGGGCCGGCCCCCCGGGACGCCCGTCTTCGTCGATCAGGACGACCGTCTCGTGGGTCTCGGCGCGTTGGGGAATCCAACGCAAAGCCTGCGCGAGGGGCACGTGCCGCGCGCCGGGGATGTGCCCTTCCACGTACGCGCCGGCATCCCTCAGGTCGAACAGGTGCCAAGGGCTGTTCGCCCCGAGCGCCTTCTCCAGCTCGTCCGGCGGGATCGGTCGGATCATTGCGACCTCGCCTCCTCGACCGCTTTGATCAGCTCGGGGACCACCTCGGTCACGTCCCCGACGATTCCGTAGGTGGATTCGTTGAAGATCGGCGCGTCCTTGTCCTTGTTGATCGACACGATCACCTGCGATCCCCGCATGCCGACCATGTGCTGAATGGCCCCCGAGATGCCGAGCGCCACGTAGAGACGCGGCGAGACGATCTGTCCCGACGAACCGATCTGGTGTTCGTGGGGGAGCCACTCCGAGTCGACGACGGGACGGGAGGCTCCGATGGCAGCGCCGAGCGCCTTCGCCAGCCCGCCGACCAGCTTGTCGAAATTCTCCTTGCTCCCGAGCCCCCGGCCGCCCGCCACGATGATCTCGGCGCTCGAGAGATCGACGCCCCGGCCGCCGGCCTCGCGGACCTCGATCACCCGGCGCCGAAGCGCGCCCTCATCGACGGCGACGTCGCGCCGAGTCACGGTTCCCGAATGGTCGTCCGGAAGATCGTCCGCACTGAACGCGCCGGACTGGAGCGTGGCGAAGCGGGGCGCGGGCCCCCGGTCCACCGTCCGCGCGACGAACTTCGCGTCGTACGGCGTCCTCACGAAGACGACCGGATCCGCGTCCGTCTCGCAGTCCACGCAGTCACTGATGACCGGGGCACCGAAGCCGGCGGCGAGGGTGGGAAGCATGTCCTGGGCGAGGTAGGTGTGCGCCATCAGGACCCATTCCGGGGAAAGCTCGCGGATCAGTGGCGCCAGCGCCAGCCGGTAGGCGTCGGGCGTGTAGGGCTCGAGCGCCGTTCCCGCGAGGGCGAAAACCTCGTCCGCCCCGCGGCGCGCCAGCTCCTCGGCCAGCGGCGCGGGCTCGGCGGCGAGGACCGCCGCCGCGGCGCGCCCGCCGCGCTCGGCGGCGAGCCGCCGGGCCAGGGCGAGCGCCTCCAGGCTCGCCCGCCGGATCTTTCCTTCCTCGTGTTCCGCGATTGCCAGGAAAACGTCCGCCATCGTTCCATCCCGAGGGGCGGCGCGCCGCGGGGCCGCCGCCCGGCACGTCCGTCAGAGCACTTTCGCCTCGCGCTGCAGCTTTTCCACGAGCTGCCGCGCCACCGCCGCCGGCTCCCCCTCGAGGAACTCGCAGGTGCTCTTCCGCACCGGCGGCGCCAGCTCGAGGACCTCGAGGCGGCTGCCGGGCCGGCCGATCTGTTCGATCGACAGGCCGAGTTGCTCCGGGGTCGGGGTGTCGACCGGCTTCCGCTTGGCCGCCATGATCCCTTTGAGGGAGGTGTAGCGGACGTCGAAGATCCCGCTCTGCACGGCGAGCAGAGCCGGGAGCTGCACCTCCAGCACCTCTTGGCGGCTGCGCTCGAGCTCGCGGACCACTCTCACCTTGTCCCCGGCGAGCTCGACGCCCATGGTCAGGAAGACGGCGGGCCAGTCGAGAAGCCCGGCGACCAGGAGCGAGGTTTCGCCGAAACCGGCATCGTCGGAGCGGGTCCCGGAGAGCACCAGCCGCGGCTCTTCCCGGCGCACCACGGCGGCGAGCGCCTGCGCCGTGGCGAGCGGGTCGCCATCCTGGAAGTCCGGATCGACCAGATGCACCGCCCGATCGCACCCCATCGCCAGCGCGTGGCTGAGGGCCTTCCGGGCGCGGGCCGGCCCCAGGGTGCAGGCGACGACCTCGCCTTCGCCGGCGGCCTCCTTGAGACGCAGCGCCGTCTCGATGGCGTAGCGGTCGGACTCGTTGACCTCCCACGCGAGGTCGGTTTCGACGATTCCCCGACGCGATTCGTCGAGCACGAGCCGCGCATCGCGGTCGGGCACCTGTTTGATCAGGACGAGAAGCTTCATGATCGGAATCCCCAGCGGAGAAGCGGCACAGGGGCGGGAAAGGCGCAAAGCTTACTCGGAGCGCCCGCCCCCGGGCAAGTCGCGGGGACCGGCCCGGGGAGCAGCGGCCGCCCGCGGGCCGATCGGGCATAATCCGGCATCCGGGCCGGCGGGCGGACTGTGCCGGGCCCGCCGACGGAGGAGGACGAGGCGATGTCTCTTGGCACCACGTCGCGAATCACCTGGCTCGGTCACGCCACCTTCCGCATCGAGTTTCCGGGCGGAGAGGTCGTCCTGCTCGATCCCTGGCTGGAAGGGAACCCGGCCTGCCCGGAACGCTGGCACGCGCCCGGCCGCGTGGACGCCGTGCTGGTCACGCACGGACACTTCGACCATCTTTCCGCCGCCGCGGATCTCGGCCGCGCGGGCGCGAAGGTCGTGTGCATCTTCGAGATCGCCCAGTGGCTCGGCGCGCAGGGCCTTCCCGAGGAGCGAGTGGTCGGCATGAACAAAGGGGGCCGCGTGCCGGTGGTCCCCGGTCTCGAAGCGACGATGGTCGACGCCGTCCACTCGGGCGGGATCGTCGACGGGGACGGGCGGATCGTCTACGGCGGCGAGCCGGCCGGGTTCATGCTGCATTTCGACGGCGGCCCGACGATCTACTTCGCGGGCGACACGAGCCTGTTCGGGGACATGAAGCTGTACGGCGAGGTCTACCGTCCCGAAACCGCCATTCTCCCCATCGGCGGGCACTTCACCATGGGGCCGGAAGACGCCGCCCGCGCCGCTCGCATGCTGGGTGTCCGCCGGGTGGTGCCCTGCCACTTCGGCACGTTCCCCGTGCTGTCGGGCAAACCGGACCAGCTCGCCTCGGCGCTGGAAGGGGCGGCGGAGATGGTCGCGGTGGAGCCGGGTCAGGACCTGCCCTGACCGGGGTTCAGCCGCGCTTCTCCAGAATCGTGCCCAGGAACGCGTAGAAGCTGCCGCCGAGGCGCGCGACCGGACGCAAACGCCTGGGGTCGATTCGACCCCGGTCGTCCATCAGGTCCTCGCGCACGTGCGCGCACAGCACCCGGCCGAACACGGCGCGGCAACCGCCGATCTCGACCGTCTCCTCGCGGCGGCACTCCAGGCTGAACGGGGCCTCGGCCAGGCACGGGGGGGCCACCTTCGCTGCGGGGAACGTGGAGAGGGACGCCAGCTCGATTTCGTTCACGCCGTGCGCGTACTCCCTGGAGGTCAAGACGACCTTTTCCAGGAGATCCTCGTTCACGCCGTTGACCACGAACTCGCCCGTCTCCTCGATGTTGGACAGGGTGTCCTTCGCCTCGCCCGACCTCTTGCGGGGAAAAAAGGAAACCATGATCACCGGGGGATCGCCGCTGACCCCCTGGAAAAACGAGAACGGCGCGAGGTTCGGCCTTCCCTCCCGATCGACGGTGGAGATCCAGGCGATCGGCCGGGGAACCACCGCGGAGATGAGAAAGTGATAGCCGGAGGGAGCGCCGGGACGTCCGAACTCCAGGAGCACTCGGCGGGCGGTCATGGCGACAGCCCCGCGCGGGCCTCCTGGAGCAGCATCCGGACCACGTCGGCGTCCTCCCCGCGGGGGTTGTGCGCGAGGTAGGTCTCGAAGGACTCGATCGCTTCGCCGAACCGCCCAAGCAGGAAGAGGGCCCGGCCGCGGTCGCGGATCTCCCGCGGGTCGCCGGGCCGGATGGTCAGGATCATCTGGACGGCCGTCAGCGCCCGCTCGTAGTCCCCGGCACGCCAGTAGACCGCCTTCAGGTTCGCTGCGATCCGCGCGAGAAGCTGTGAGGCCGTGATCGGCCGGAGATGCCCCTCCCGGAAGCTCACCCGCCCGCCGGTCGCCTGGTGGACGATCTCGGCGCAGCGCGCCAGGTCGACCGGTTGGAAGCGATCGAGCGGGTCGAAGAGGAAGGGGCGTTCCCCATCGTCCCTCCGAAGGAGGAACCGTCCCGGCATTCCCACGCCATCGAACCGGAACCCGCACCGCCGCGCCACCTCGATGAAGACCAGCGCCAGGAGCGTCGGGGTCGCCGGCGCGCCGTCGAGAACCCGATCGAGGAAGCAGTGTTCCGGTGCATCCACGGTGCCGGTCACCCGGAACCCCTCCCGGTCGAGCAGGACCGAGGCCACCGCGCCCGCCACGAATCGCGGGTGCCGTGCCCGGCCGACGCGCTCGCGCGCCTTCCGGCCCAATTCGTCCAGGCGCCGGAGGTAGGGCTCGGGCGCGAGACCGGGGCGCCCGAGGCGCGCGATCGCCAGTGCGCCCTCCGCGGGGCTCCAGGTCCCTTCCGGCCGGGACAGGAGTTCTTCGAGAGCCTTCGTGGCGCTGCTGGCGTGCATGTCGCGGCGTCCTCGCGGTCGAATATAGACCGCCGTTGCCGCCCCTCCGGGAATCGAATCCCCGGCGGAGTCCGCCCAGGCGGAGATCTCCTACCTTCCCACAAGGACCGCCGCCCCGCCACGGCGGCGCCCCTCCCTGCCGGTGCGGCGGGGACGGTTCTCTTTGTACCGGACGGTGCCGTCGTGAATAATCCGGACGATTGGCGCGGTCGCGGCGGTGGGAACCGGCCGGCCTCCCGCCACCGCGAGGGAGACCGGAGCGATGGGCAAACTCGACGGAAGGATCGCACTCGTCACCGGAGCGAGCTCGGGAATCGGGCGCGCCACCGCCGCGGCTCTGGCCGCCGAAGGGGCGCGGGTGATCGCGGCGGCCAGGCGGCGCGAGCGGGTCGAGGCGCTCTGCCGCGAGATCTGGGAGCGTTACGGAATCGAGGCCGGAGCCCTGACCGTGGACGTGCGCGATCGCGGTGACGTCGCCGATTCGATGAAAAAACTGCGGGAAAGCGGCTGGCACGAAATCGACATTCTGGTGAACAACGCCGGACTTGCGGCCGGGCTCGATCGGATCCAGGACGGTTCGTTCGACGACTGGGACCGGATGATCGATACCAACGTGAAGGGCCTGCTGAACGTGACCCGTCACGTGCTCCCGGGGATGCTCGAGCGCGGCCGGGGACATATCGTGAACATAGGATCGATCGCCGGGCGCGAAGTCTACGACCGCGGGAACGTCTACTGCGCGACGAAGTTCGCGGTCCGGGCGCTCAACAAGGCGATGCGTATCGACCTGAACGGGCGAGGCATCCGCGTCACGACGGTCGATCCCGGTCTCGTGGAAACGGAGTTCAGCCTGGTGCGGTTTCACGGAGATGCGGAACGTGCGAAGGCGACCTACGCCGGCATGACGCCTCTCCGCCCGGAGGATGTGGCCGATGCCGTGGTGTGGGCGGTGACCCGTCCACCCCACGTCGACGTGGAGGAGGTGGTGCTGATGCCGACCGATCAGGCGTCGGTGTTCCACGTGCATCGCAGGAAGGAGTGACTTCATGGGCAACCCCGGGCTCCGCACCGCCTTGATCCTGTTTCTCGTCGCCGCTCTCGCGGCGCCCGCCGCCGCCGATCCCGCCGGCCTTTCCGGCGTGATCGAAACCCCGCCGGGGGTTCCGATCGCGGGATACCGCCTGCGGCTCGAGTCCGACAAAGGCGTCGCGATCGAAACGCTCCCGCTCGGCCAGGACGGCCGATTCCACCTCGCGGCCGTTCCGCCGGGCCGCTACGTCGTCCGGCTCCTCACCTTCGACGGGAGGACCTGCCGCGTCGAGTTCCCCCCGATCGTGGTCGACGGCCGCTCGCCGGCCGAGGTCCGCCTGCGGCTCGCCGAGAAGCCGGTGTGCCACGGCGCCCGCCCGGGCCGCTGGTCGCAGCAGGGCGGCCGCAAGGCCTGGATCCTCGGAGGCTCGGTGCTGGCGGCCGCCCTCCTCGCCGCCGCGCTCGGCGGCGGCGGCGGGGAAGAGCCGACGGTCTCGCCGTCGAGCCCGTGACGGAGCCGGAAGCGGCGCCGGCCGAGCCCGTGCTAGCCTTCCGCCGCCGGCCGGCCGGCTCCGGGAGGTGACGCGGCGGCGATGCGGGAGGCGGTCCAAACGGTCGCGGTCGTCGAGGATGACCCGGACATCGCCGCCATCCTCGAGCACCACCTCTCGAGAGGGGGGTTCCGCGTGGTGCGGTACGCCCGCGGGGACACGGCATTGGCCGCTCTGCGCCGCCAGCCGCCCGACCTCCTGCTCCTCGACCTGATGCTCCCCGGCCTGGACGGCCTCGAGCTGTTCCGGATGCTGCGGCGCGATCCCGCGACCGCCGAGCTTCCGGTGGTGATGCTCACCGCGCGAACCGACGAGACCGACAGGGTCGTCGGACTCGAGCTGGGCGCCGACGACTACATCACCAAGCCGTTCAGTCCCCGCGAGGTGGTGCTGCGCGTCCGGGCCGTCCTGCGCCGGCGAGCCGCCGCCCCTGCGGCCGAGGCGCCGTCCACGCTCGATTTCGGCGACCTGCGCATCTTCCCCGAGGCCCACCGCGTCGAGGTCGGGGGCGGCGAGGTCCCGCTGACGGCGACCGAGTTCAAGCTGCTTCTCTTCCTGGCGCGCCGGGCAGGCCGGGTGCAGCCGCGCGAAGAGCTGCTCACGCAGGTCTGGGGGTACACCCCCGGCGTGGACAGCCGGACGGTCGATACCCACATCCGGCGCCTCCGGCGCAAGCTCGGCGCCGCCGCCGGCCGGATCGAGACGGTGGTCGGCGTGGGGTACCGATTCCGCGGCTGATCGTCCCCTCGCCGGGCCGGCGTGTCACCGGATCGTGACATCGGCGCCACGGGCGCGTCACAGGACGGGTGCATCGTTGCGGTCCACTGGACGAAAGCAGGGAGGAAAGGCCGTGAAAAGAGCGGAATTCGGGCGGTTCTTCCTGGCGGCCGCAGCGGTGCTGACGGCCTCAGCCGCGGCGGCGGCGGCGGGAGACTGGACCGTGCGCTGGTCCAACGGTCACAAGATCGCCTCGGAAGACGGGGGATTCGAGCTGAAGTTCGGCGGCAGGCTCCAGGCCGACTTCACGTTCCTGGGGGGCGACGGCGCCCTGTCGGCCGCCGAGGACGGATTCGAGTTCCGCCGGGCGCGGTTGTTCATGAGCGGTTTGATCTACGACCGCGTCGAGTTCAAGGCCCAGTACGATTTCGCCGGCGGCGGGGCGGCGGTGAAGGATCTCTATCTCGGCTTCAAGAACCGGTGGGGTGACGTGCGGATCGGCCACTTCAAGGAACCGTTCAGCTTGGAAGAGCTGACCAGCTCCAAGTACATCACCTTCCTCGAGCGGTCGCTGCCGGTCGAGGCATTCGCGATGAGCCGAAACTCCGGCGTGGCGGTTCTCGGCCACGAGGGCGACCGTCTCAACTGGGGTTTGGGCGCCTTCTACGACGCGGGCTCGACCGGCAAGAGCACCGGTTCGAGCAACATCGACCTTTCCGGCCGCATCGGCTACCGCCCGATCTTCGCCGACGGCGGCCAGCGGATGCTGCACCTGGGGCTGGGCGTGGCGCGCCTTCACCGCGGCGCGGGCGAGAGCCTGCGGTTCCGCACCCACCCCGAGGCCCACTTTGCCCCTCGGCTCGCCGACACGGGAGCCGTCTCCGCCGACGGGGCGACGCTGGCCGATCTCGAGGTGGCGGGCGTCTTCGGGGCCGGTTGGTTCGCCGGGGAATACTTCCGGGCCGACGTGGACGCCCCGGCGTCCGGAGATCCGACCTTCGGTGGAGCCTATCTCGAGGCCGGCTACTTCCTCACCGGAGAGCACCGGCGCTTCAAGACGCGTTCCGGCTCCTTCGATCGGGTGAAGCCGAAGCGAAGTCTCCGCCGTGACGGAGGGATTGGCGCGTGGGAGATCGCCGCGCGCTGGTCCTCGGTCGACCTGACGGACGCGGCGGTGAACGGCGGCGAGCAGGACGACTTCACTCTCGGGGTCAATTGGTACCCGAATCCAGCGACGCGGCTGATGATCGACTGGGTCCATGCCGACGTCGCTGGCGGCCCCGACCAGGGGGACCTCTTCCTCATGCGCTGGCAGGTGGACTTCTGACACCGCCCGCCGTGACGGCGGAAGCCGGCGTCTGGTAGCCTTCGGTGTATGAACGCGCAGCCAACCTGCAGCACGGCCGCGGCGCCGCGGGTGCGGCGCCGCGGCGGCCGCCCGCGATGAGCGCCCCCCGGCCCGGCATGCCGACGCGGGCGCCGTCGGCGCCACCCGCTCCGGCGCGCCACGTGCTGGAGATCGAGAACCTGTCGGTCTGGTACGGTTCGAAGCGGGCGCTCGAGTCCATCTCTCTCCGGATTCCGGAGAAGCGCATCACCGCGTTCATCGGTCCATCGGGGTGCGGCAAGTCGACCCTCCTCCGCTGCATCAACCGCCTCAACGATCTGATCGAGGGAGTGCGAATCGAGGGGACGATTCGCTTCCACGGGCGGAACGTCCTCGACCCCGAGACGGACGTGAGCCTGCTGCGCAAGCGGATCGGAATGGTCTTCCAGAAGTCGAATCCCTTTCCGAAATCGATCTACGAGAACGTCGCCTACGGTCCACGGATCCACGGAATCCGGGATCGGCGGCGCCTCGACGCGATCGTCGAGCGAAGTCTGCGGAGGGCTGCCCTCTGGGACGAGGTGAAAGACCGCCTGTTCGACAGCGCTCTCGGGCTGTCCGGGGGCCAGCAGCAGCGGCTGTGCATCGCGCGAGCGATCGCGGTCGAGCCCGAGGTGGTGCTGCTGGACGAGCCGTGCTCGGCCCTGGATCCGGTGGCCACCGCCCGGATCGAGGAGCTGATGCTGCAGCTCAAGAGCGACTACACCCTGGTGGTCGTGACGCATAACATGCAGCAGGCGGCGCGCGTGTCGGATGACACCGCCTTCCTGTACATGGGCCGACTGGTGGAGCACGGGCGAACGGAGGAGCTCTTCCTGAACCCCAAGAAGAAGGAGACGGAGGACTACATCACCGGACGGTTCGGCTGAGGGGCAGGCGATGGAACGGCGGTTCGAACAGGATCTCGAGAGCCTCGCCGAGCGGGTACAGCACCTCGGCGGGCTCGTGGAGCGCGCGATCGGGCGATCGATCCGAGCGCTGGTCGAGCGCGACGAGGCGGCGGCCCGCGCGGTGATCGAGGGGGACGCCGAGATCGACGCCGTCGAGCTCGAGATCGACCAGCTCGCGATGCAGATCCTCGCCCGCTACCAGCTTGCCGGTCGCGATCTCCGTTTCGTGACCACCGCGATGAAGATCACCCCCGATCTGGAGCGGATCGCCGATCACGCCGTCAACGTCTCGGAGCGGGCCCTGGAAATGTTGCAGGAACCGCCGCTCAAGGCCGTCGTCGACCTCAAGGTGATGGCGCGACGCGCCCAGGAGATGGTCCGCGCAGCTCTCGACGCGTTCGTGCGCCGCGACGCGGAGGCAGCCCGCGCCGTCATCCAGATGGACGACGAGGTCGACGCCATGACGGTGAACCTCTTCAGGTCGCTGCTGTCGTACATGCTGGAGGACCCGAAGACGATCACGCGCTCGATCCGTCTGACCTTCACCGGCAAGTACTTCGAGCGCATCGCCGACCAGGCCGTCAACATCGCCGAGCTGATCGTCTATATGGTCGAAGGCCGCGTCATCAAACATGCGCAGGCGTCACCGCCCGCAGGCTGAGCCCGGGGCCCGGGTGGAGCGCCCGGAATCCGGCTGATGCGGCTGGCGCACCGGACCCTCCTCGTCGCGGCAGGCGCGCTCCTGCTCGCTTCCCCGCTGCTCGACGCGGCGCTCCGGCTCGCCGCGGCGGGACGGTGGGCAGCGGCGGTGGCGATCGCGGCATCGGCGGCGGCGATCCTCGCCGGGGCGGCCCCGTTCGCGGCCCGCCGCGTGTCGGTGTGGCTCGCCTGGCTTCGCGGCGTCGCCGCGGGCCGGGAATCGGAGCCGCCGGAGGACCTTCCCGAGGAGTTCGCGGCCGTCGCCACCGGGATCGACAGCCGCGCGAAAGCGGAACGCGAGCGCCGGAGGATTGAAGCGGAGCGGGCACGCCTTCTCGAGGCCGTGCTCGAGCGCCTTCCCGACGGCGTCCTGCTGGTCGAGCCGGGACTGCGCGTGCGCTTCGCCAACCGCGCCTTCCGCGAGCTCACCGATGTCTCCGACCCGACCGGCCGGCCCGTCACCGAGCTCGTGCGCGATCCCGACCTGCGCGAGTCGCTCGAGCGGGTTCTCCGCGAGGCGCGGCCGGGGATGGTGCGGGTGGCGGTCCCGCCGGGAGGGGAGCGCCGTTTCGAAGTCAGGATCGTTCCGGAGGGCGGGCGGGCGCTCGCCTTTTTCCGCGACGTGACGCGTCTCGACCGACTCGAAGCGATGCGCCGCCGCTTCGTCGCCGACGTCTCGCACGAGTTGCGCACACCCCTCACCGCCATCAGGGCCTATGTCGAAACGCTCCTCGAGGAGGCCGGCGCCGGGACCGCCGCTTACGCGGAGACCATCCTGCGGCACGCGCGCCGCATGGAGGGGCTCATCGACGATCTCACCGACCTCTCCCGGATCGAGACGGGGGCCGTGCCGATTTCGCCCCGGCTCGTCGACGTGGAGAGGTCGGTGGGCGCGGCGCTCGAGCAGGTCGCGCCCGCCCGCCGGGAGAAGGACGTCGAGGTGAGGCTGCGGCTTCCCCCCGGGCTCGCCGTCCGAGCCGATCCGAAACGGCTGGAGCAGATCCTCGTCAACCTGCTGGACAACGCGATCAAGTTCAACCGGCCCGGAGGGCGCGTGGAGATCGGCGGCCGCCGGCGGCCGGGATGGGTGGAGCTCTGGGTGGAGGACACCGGTGTGGGGATCGCTCCCGAGGATCGGGAGCGGATCTTCGAACGCTTCTTCCAGGCCGACTCCGCCCGTTCGCCGGAACGGAAGGGGACGGGCCTGGGCCTTGCGATCGTCAAGCATCTGATGGAACGGCACGGCGGCCGCGTCGAGTGCCGCTCGACCCCTGGACGGGGCTCGCGCTTCCTGCTGGAATTTCCCGACCCGCCCCGCGAGGACCGCTGATGGAAGGCTCTCGCCGCCCCCCGGCGATCGAAATCGGCCCCGAGCGCGCCGAGGCCGCCGTCATCTGGCTCCACGGGTTGGGCGCCGACGGCCACGACTTCGTTCCGATCGTTCCGGAGCTGCGGCTACCCGCTTCGCCGGCCGTTCGTTTCATCTTTCCGCACGCCGACCTGCGGCCCGTGACGATCAACATGGGCTTGATCATGCGCGCCTGGTACGACATTCGGGACCTCAGCCTCGACGACCGGGGACACGACCCCAAGGGCATCGCCGAGTCGGCCGCTCGGATCCGAGAGCTGATCGATCGCGAGCGCGCGCGGGGCATCGCCCCGGAGCGGATCGTCCTCGCCGGCTTTTCCCAGGGCGGGGCGATGGCGCTTCACACCGGCCTGCGCTACCCGGAGCGGCTGGCGGGAATCGTCGGGCTGTCGTGCTACCTGCTCTTCCCCGATCGGCTGGCCGAGGAGGCATCGCAGGCCAACCGCGGCCTGCCCGTTTTTCTCGGACACGGGACGATGGACCCGATGGTGCCCCTCGCCGCGGGCGAGCAGGCCGCCGCGCGGCTGCGGGAGGCGGGGTACGCCGTCACCTTCCACACCTATCCGGTTCCTCACGCCGTCCACCCCCAGGAGATCGCCGACGTCGGTGCCTGGTTGAGCGTGCGGCTCCGGTCCGGGGAGGGAGGACGCGGGGCCAGCGAAAAGGAGAATGGCGGGAGCGACGGGATTTGAACCCGCGACCTCAGGCTTGACAGGCCTGCGTGCTAACCAGCTGCACCACGCCCCCGCCTCGGGACGCGCCCGCGCTCCCGGAGACACCACGCCGGCGTCGATCCCCAAGCTCTTGACATGCCATGGGTTATCGACGCGGCCCGGCGCTGCCGGCCGCGGGCGACGCTAAAGCTACCACGAAGTCCACGACCTCGCATTCCGCGGCAGACCTTTCTCGAAGGTGCGCTTCTGCGGCGGGCGGCCGTCGTGCGTGCCGGTTGTGCCGCGTCTCCCGCGCCGGGGGCGCGGGGGTCAGCCGGTTCGGGTCATCCCTGGCCTCGACCTTCCGTCCGCCGCCCCGAGATCCCGCTCCGGCAGGCGTGGCAACGCGATCTCGAGCCGGGCCGTTTCCGACTCCGGGTCCTCGTCGAGTTCGACGCTCGCCCCGAAGAACGACAGCCGATGGGCCGCTTCGAGAAGCCGCCGCGGAGAGAAGTCGAGCCGGTCGTGCATCACCCACGAGATCGTGAGCTGCAGCCACCCCGGCTCCTCGGACACGCGGAGGCGGACCGGCGTTCCCGCCCGCTTCGATCGCTGCGCCTCCTCGACGAGTTCGTCGAGTGACGCGGCGAGGTCGGCCGCGGGCACCGCGACGCGCCCGCGGCCGCGCATCTCGCTCAGGTCGGTCTCGAATCCGCCCTCGGGGAAATCCCCGCCGTCGGCCGCCCCGGCGGCGCGCCCCGACAGCAACGGCCCGAGGTGCGCGCACACCTCGGGTGCGATGGAGCCCCGGAGGGCGATCACGGCGGAAATGGCGGCCTCGGCGGCGGCGGTGATCCCGGCCGGATCGACCGGCACCGGCTCTCCCTCCCGGAAGGGCACCTCCGCCAGGCGCGCGATCAGCTCCTGCTTGGCGCGGCTGACCGCCGCCAGCCCGGCCCGCGACAGGCCAAGGCGTGTCCCCGTCCGCTCCACGTCCTCCAGCCGGTCGACGACCCGGCCCAGCACCGCCGAGGCGGCGGTCCGCAGGCGGGAGGCGAGGCGCGCGCTCAGGGGACGGCGCGCGGGCAGGTTCCGGCACAAGAGCGCCAGCGCGGCGAGATCGGCCCGCGCCCATCCCCGCTCCGCGAAGTCTCCGCTGGCCTGCCAGAAGATCCGCCGAGCCACGTCGCGGCGCTCCTGCGGGGGCGTGGCCGGGACTCGGCTCGAGAACGGGGCGCGGCGGCGCCATCCCGCGGTGCCGAACGCGAGCAGCAGGGCGGCGGCGGTGCCGGCCACGGCGAGGACCGCCGCCGGCAGGTGCGCCGCCAGGAGGGCCGCCGTCGCGGCGAGCCCCGCCAGAGAACCGGCGGCGAGCCAGCGGCGCCCGGCGGCGCGGCGCGCACGCCGACAGTCGTTCCGCCGGGCCTCGGCGTTCGATGTTCGCAACGGTGCGTCTCCCCGGGGCGATGAGGGTTTTCGCTTCCCGCCGTCCAGGTACCCGGAGAGCGCTCGCCGGGCAAGCGATTCGTCGGGGACGCGGCCGGCCGCGTGATCTGCCGGACGCTGGCGGACAAGGCGCGGCCGCGTTCCGGGGGGGCGCGGGCCGTGCGATCATGCCCCGTCCGGCGGGGCGCCCCGCTGGCGAGTTCGCGGCGATGTGGCTCTACCGGACCCTCCAACTCGCCCGTCCACTCCGGCACCTGTGGCCGATCGGCGGCGCGGGGCCCGTTCCCCTTCCCCGCGAGGGCGGCGCGCTTCTGGCCTCGACGCACGCCTCGTTTCTCGATCCGTTCTTCATCGGCGCGGTGGCTCCGCGTCCGATCCGCTTCCTCATGACGGAGAGCTGGTACCGCCGCTCCCGCCTGAGCCGGATCCTGTTCGACGGGTGCGGGGTGATCGCCACGGCCACCTTGACGCCGGCGGCCACCATCGCCGCGGTGGTGCGCTCGCTCGCCGCGGGAGATCTGGTCTGCGTCTTTCCGGAGGGACTGATCAGCGACGACGGCCGGATCCGGCGGTTTCGCCACGGGATCGGCTGGATGGCCGCGGTGAGCGGCGTCCCGGTCTACCCGTGCGCGCTCGACGGCAACCACCGTTCGCTGCCGCGCGACCGGCGGTGGCCCCGCTTCGTCCCGGTGGAGGTCCGGTGGGGCCGGCCGCTTCGCTTTCCCGGGGGGCCCCGGCCGCGGCCCGATCCCCGCGAGGTGCACCGGTTCGTCGAACGGTTGGCGGACGAGATCTGCCGGCTGGCGGGCCGCCCGGAGGATCTCGCGTCGGCCAGGCCGAAGAGGGAGGTCGCCGATCTCGGGCCGGCGATCGAGGACGCCCTCCGCGAAGTTCCGGGACGTTCCGCGACGGCCCGGGAGCTTCCGGCTAGCCGGACGGAACGCGAGTAGTCCTTGCCCCCGTCGCGGCGCCGACGTATACGAGGTGCCGGACGCGTTCGCGCCGTACGGGCGGGGGAAGTTCAATCGGGCCGAGGGCGGACCGGTGGTCGCCCGGGTCAAGGTCCCACCGTTCCGGACGATCCATAGATACGAGCGCCCCCGGCCGCGTCCGAGCGGCTCCCAAGAGAGCGGAGCCGGGGCTTTCCGCCCCGGGGGTTTTGCCGAGGAGCGAGGCCGTCCCGCACTGGGGCGCCTCGGCGAGAGGCTCAGCGCCCGGGAGAACGCTCGTGACGCGTGGTCCGAATCCGACCTCCCACCGAACGAAGACTTCCTTCCGCCGCCTCGCATCCGTGTCCGCGTTGTGGCTCGCCGCGGCCGCGGTCCCATCGCTGGCGCTCGTCCCCCCACGCGACCCGGCGACGCCCCTTCCGTCCCCTGTCCAGGACGAGATTCGCGACGACCGCGCGGGCGCCTTCCGGCCGGCCCACCCTCTGGCGGGTGTCGTGCCGGCCAACGTCGCCGCCCGTCGGGCGGCGGGACCGCTCACGCTGACCCCGCTGACCGGCAGCTTCTCCTACCCCGTTCTCCTGGGGAAGTTCGCCGACACCGCCGCGGACCCCTTCCCGCCCGGCGATCTCGCGGACGAGCTGTTCCTCACCGGCTACAACGCCGGCGGGGCGCCGGGCTCGTTGAGGGACTACTTCGCCGAGGTCTCCTACGGCGACTACGACATCGACGGCACCGTCTACGGCTGGCAGACCGTATCGCTGAACGAGGCCGACTACACCGGTCCCGCAGGCTGCAACGGGCTGTGCCGGGGAACGACCGGTTCCGCTGCCGCGTTCGTGCAAGAGCTGATTCAGCTCAACGACGGGAGCATCGACTTCTCCCAGTTCGACAACGACGGCCCCGATGGCGTTCCCAATTCAGGGGACGACGACGGGGTGGTGGACCTTCTGGTCGTGGTGCAGCCGGCGGTCGGGGGTGAGTGCGGCGGCACCGGCATCTGGTCGCACCTCGACAGCTACTCGAAGACGTTCGGCGCGCCGTACGCGACAGACGACCCCGCGAGCGGGGGCGGCAACATCGCCATCGAGGACTACATCGTGGTGCCGGCGTACGAGTGCGACGGCACCACGAGGATCAAGATCGGCGTCTTCGCCCACCTGTTCGGCCTTCACCTCGGCTGGCCGCCGCTGTGGGACCGCGACGGCACCTCCCGCGGCGCGGGCGCGTGGGACGTGATGGCCCGGGGGCTGTGGGGCGGCGACGGGGCGACCCCGGAGCGCCCCGTGCATCCGAGTGCCTACACGAAGGCGCTCGCGGGGTGGATCGACCCCGTGGTGATCCTGGGGCAGCACCTGGGGGAGTTCATCCCGGCGGTGGAGTCCAACCGCGAGGCGCGCGAGTTCCGCCGGCCCTCCACGTGCACCCACGAGGAGTACTTCCTCATGGAGGCCCGGCTCCGCCAGGGCTTCGATCTCAATCTTCCCGGAGAGGGACTGCTGATCTGGCACGCGGACGACAGCCGGGAAGACGCCGGCGAGGAGGCGCGCCCCCGACTGCACCTCCTGCCGGCCGACAGCCGTTACGGTCTCAACAACGGACGGGACGACGGGGACGACGGGGATCCATGGCCCGGCTCGGTCGGGCGGAAGACGTGGCGGGACGACACCGATCCCTCGTCGCGGCGGTGGGAGGACAGGCCGAGCGGAGCCAGCATGACCGACGTGTCCCCTCCGGCCGATCCCATCCAGGCCGACCTCAATCAGGACACCGGTCCGATCCCCCACGTTCTCGATGTTTCCATCGACGACTCTTCCACGGGCGCCGGCGATCGCGACGGAGTGATCGACCCCTACGAGACCGTTCGGCTGGGCATCGATCTCTCGAACGAGGGCCAGGCCACGCTCACCGGCGTCACGGCCACCCTCTCGCTCAATCCCCCGGTGCCGGGGGTGACGATCCCGAACCCCTCGATGAGCTGGCCCGATCTCGACCCCTGCGGCGTCGGATCGGTGCAGACGGTCGACGTCGATCTCGACGCCAGCGTCGCCTGCGGCACGTCGCTGAACTTCCAGCTCGACATCTCGGCCAACGAGGGAACCTACACGCTCAACTTCACCAAGCACGTCGGGACTTTCTTTCCGCAGCCCGAGCAGAGGCTGACGTCCTCGGCCGCCGACGCCGGGAAGCCCCGCGCCACCGCGGACGACACCGGGTACGCCGTCGTCTACCACGAGCCCGGAGCTTCCGGAGACGTCGTGCGGTTGACGCGTCTCGACGCGGACGGGGTTCCCCTCGGAACGACCGACATCAGCGCCGGATCGGGGAACTCCCGCAACGCGGACGTCGACTGGAACGGCACCGAGTACGGCATCGTCTGGGAAGACGACCGCGACGGGACCCAGGAGATCTACTTCGCGCGGGCGGATGCTTCCGGTACGCGGGTCGGGCCCGAGGTCCGGCTGACCGCCAGCTCCGGGACGTCACGCGCACCGCGCATCGTCTGGAACTCGACGAACCAGGAATGGGCGATCGTGTTCGCCGACGACCGGCTCGGCGATTCCGACGTCTACCTCGACCGCCTCGACGCGTCCGGCAACCAGATCGGAAGCGAGATCCTGATCGCCGGCGGCGCCGGCGACCAGGCCGCCCCCGACCTCGCCTGGTCGGGCGCCCGGTACGGGGTGGTCTGGCACGACGGGGCCGGAGGCGAGTACACGATTCAGTTCCGCTCGCTCACATACGACGGCTCGGTGATCTCGCCGCCCGTGCGGCTCGAGCAGCTCCCCGGCGACTCCGTCACGCCGGCGATCACCTGGCATGCCGGCTCCCAGCTGTTCGGCGTCGCGTACATCGACTTCGCCGACGGCAAGAACCGCTCCTCGGTGAAAACGACCCGGACCGACGAGAACGGGAGCGCCCCCGCGACACCGAAGACGATCTCCAGCGTCCCGATCCGGGCCGAGGCGGTCGACATCGACAGCGACGGCACGTCGTACTTCTACACCTGGGTCGATCACCGCGACGGCCGGCGCACGGTCCGCCTCTCCCGCGCCGACGCACTTCAGAACGTCGACGCCGACAGCCTGATCGTCGGCCAGGCTCCGTACGGCGATGCGGCGGCGATCGGCTACGGGCCCGGGGGAGGCGTCATCGTCTGGCGCGCCGAGGATTCGTCGACGCACCGCTTCGACGTCCACGCACGGACGACCGTCGGCTTCTACGAGTGCGGGCGGGACGACGACGGTGACGGCATCCTCACGCAGAACGACAACTGTCCCGACACGCCCAACATCGATCAGACGGACACCGACGGGGACCAGTGGGGAGATGCCTGCGACTGTGCCGTCAACGACCCGAACATCAACCCGGGCGTGCCGGAGGTGAACTGCGACGGCACCGACAACGACTGCTCCGCGGCGACGCCCGACTCGCCGGACGCCGACGGCGACGGATGGGACATCTGCGACCCGGCCGATCCGGTGAATCCCGACGGCAAGGGGGTCGACTGCGACGATTCCCGTGCGGACGTCTTCCCGGGGGCGATCGAGGACTGTGACGGCGCCGACAACGACTGCGACGGAACCGTCGATCCGGCGGTCGGAGACCGCTACGTGGACACCACCGGGTCCGACGCAGGAAACCTCTGCAACGATCCGGCGGCGCCCTGCGCGAGCATCGGCCACGCCGCGGAAATGGCCTGCGACGGCGAGACGGTCTTCGTCGCCGAAGGCCACTACGTCGAAGACATCGTGATCGAGCAGCCCGTTCGCGTCGACGCGTCGGGCATCGGGATCTACACCACCGTCAGCGGCACCGGCACGACCGACGTCGTGACGATCCTCGCCTCCGATGTCACCTGGGACGGCCTCGAGGTGGTCGATACGCCCGGCGTCGCCTGCTTCCGGATCGGCGATGCCGCGCACCCGGACCTGAGCCATGTCGTCATCCAGAACTCCGCCGCCCGCAACTGTGCGGTGGGTGTCGTGATCGACAGCACCACCTCTCCCGGCGTGGCCGTCTCCGTCCTCCAGTCGACGATCGAGAACCACACCTACGACGGATCGCCCGACAGCGGCATCGGGATCCTTCTCGTCGGCGGCAACGACCACGTCGACCTGCGCGGGAACCGGGTGCGGAACAACGACGGGGTCGGAATCCGGATCGATCCGCCGGCGGCCGGAAGGATCAATCGGCTGATTTCGGTGGTCGGAACCCGGATCCACGACAACGGGCTCGACCCTGCCGCGAGCGGCTTCGCGGGGATCGAAGCCCACGACGTGGAAGACATCAGGATCGAGGGCAACCGGATCTACAACCAGCTCGGACCGGACGCGGGTACGGACGGTCTGGCGGCGATCTTTGCCGATATCTCGGGCGGCAATGTCTACTGCAACCGCTTCGAGTCCAACGACCAGGGCGTGCGCCTGACCGGGACGACCGACGGGCTGAGGATCCTCCACAACAAGTTCACCGGAAACACCGGAACGGCCCTTCTCGTCGGTCCCGACGCCGGCACATCGAACCGGGTGAACGAGGACGAGTTCCAGGGGAACGGCACCGCGGTCGAGAACCAGTCCTCCGGAACGCTCGACGCCCGTCACAGCTGGTGGGGAGCTGCGGACGGACCTTCCGGCGACGGGCCGGGTTCCGGGGATCCGATCCTCGGCGACATCGACACGAGCAACTTCATCGCCCGCTCCACGCCCCCGGTGCTCGTCCGCTGGCCGACCGACTCCGGCTGGTCCGACAGCGTCGCCGCATGCTTCAAGAAGATCCAGACGGGAGTGGACAACGCCAACCCCGGCGATCTCGTCCTCATCGGCGATGGAATCTACAAGGAACACGTCAACGTCACCAAGGCCGTCGACCTGGAGGGCATCGACGGCGGCCTCGGCTGTTCGCCCACCGAGATCGACGGGAGGCAGTCCGGGGGAACACACGACCCGGCCCTGACGATCTCCGGGGTCTCGGGCGTGGACGTCCGAAACCTCACCATCCGCTCGGCCAGCCGCGGCCAGGCCTGCGGCTCGAGCTCCGGGAACGAGATCGGGCTGAATCTCGAGAACGTCAGCGGGTCGACGTTCTCCCGGCTGTGCCTCAAGGAGAACGGCGTCACGGAGCTTCGCCTCTACGGCGATTCGGACGACAACACGTTCGACGATCTGACGATCGACGGCATGATCCGGCGCGGCGACGGCAGCGACGAGTGCGGGCACCGATCCCGCGAGGGGATCCTCGTCGACGGCGGTCCTGCCTGCGAGGGCGGGCCCGGCGCGACCGCCGACCGGAACAGCTTCAACAACATCGAGATCAACTACGCCACGCGGGGAGTGAAGATCCGCCTGGCTACGGACACCCAGGTCACCAACAGCACGATCAGCGCCTCTCCGGCTCCCGCCTGGGACGGCGGTGCCGTCGCCCGGGCCGTCGAGATCGAAATGGCCGATCGCACGCAGTTGATCGGGAACACGCTCGGCGCCGGCGAGGAAACCGATACCGTGGTGATCCGCGGCCGGGATGCCGCCTCCTGCGTCACGGAGGCCACCGACAGCACGGGGACCTACCTGCAGGACAACGTCATCTCCAAGTCGGCCGGATCGGGCGTGCTGCTCGCTCACGCCGCGGGAGACCCCGGCGTGCCGGCCGACACGGAGATTCGCTGCAACGACATCTCGAACAACGGCACGGGCGTGCTCACGGAATGGGTCGGCCCGGCGACGGGCGCCCAGAACCGGCTTCACCTGAACGACATCACCGGGAACACGACGGGTGTCCAGAACACCGCTTCGGACACGCTGCCCGCCGAGAGGAACTGGTGGGGCAGCGCCGACGGGCCGGGAGGGGCCGGCCCCGGCTCCGGAGACACCGTGTCGGGCGCGGTCAGCTTCGGCAACTGGCTGCAGTCCTCCTCGGCGGATGACGCCGACGCGGACAACTACACCGAGTGCGAAGGCGACTGCGACGACACCGATCCGGCGTTCAGCCCCGGGGTCGCGGAAACCTGCGACGGCATCGACAACGACTGCGACGGATCGATCGACGAGGATCTACCGCTCAACAGCTACTACCGGGATGCGGATGGGGACACTTTCGGCGATCCGAACGACTCCGTCCAGGACTGCTCCGACACTCCGCCGGCGGGCTACGTCGCCGACAACTCCGACTGCAACGACGCCGACCCGAACATCAATCCGAACGCGGCGGAGATCATCTGCGACAACGTCGATCAGAACTGCAACGGCATGGCCGACGAGGCTCCGGACGGCGACTCCGACGGCTTCGACCAGTGCGATCCGTCGGACCCCTACGACGGCGACGGGCACGCGGTCGATTGCAACGACTCCGACCCCGGGATCAACCCCGGAGCCGCCGAGATTTCCTGCGACAACGTCGATCAGAACTGCAACGGGATGGGCGACGAGTCGCCGGACGCTGACGCCGATGGATACGACGCGTGCGATCCGGCCGACCCCTTCGACGGGGACGGTCTCCAGGGCGACTGCGACGATGCCGACTCCGCGGTGAACCCGGCCGCCGCGGAGGTCTGCAACGACACCAAGGACAACGACTGCAACGGCCAGGCGGACGGCGCCGACGCGGCCTGCACGGGACTGGCGGTGGCGAACCTGCGCTTCCAGGCGGGGACGAAGGACACGCTGGCCTGGGACGCCGCCGCCAGCGCGACCTCCTACGCGCTCTACCGGGGGACCATCCGCCGCGACCGGCCGAAGCGCTACGATCACTTCTGCGAGGCGACGGAGATCTCCGGGACCACCGCGGTCGACCGCGATGTGCCGCAGCCGGGCGAGTTCTTCTACTACCTCGCCACCGGGTTGAGCGTGAACGCCGGGACGGGGGCGATCACGCCGGGGCCGCTGGGCCAGGCGTCCGACGGCTCGTGGCGGCCGGAGTCGGACACGGTGACCTGCGGGCCGCGGGTCTACGTCGATCCGGACGCCGTCGGCGCCGGCACCGGGACCTCCTGGGCGGATGCGTACACCTCCGTCGCCGCGGCCCTCGGCCACGACAAGGCCCGGGATCGCGGTCTCGAGATCTGGATCAAGGGCACGGTGACCGACAACGGCGTGTCGCTCGACCGCGCCGCGCGGCCCGCCGCCCGCCTGCTCGGCGGCTTCGCCGGCACCGAGACCTTCTCCTGGGAACGCGATCCGGCGGCGACACCGACCGTATGGCACGGATCGGGGGCGACCGTCCTCCTGCGGGGTTCGCACGCCGATCTCGTTCTGGACGGGTTGACGCTCGAAAACGCGACGCAGGCGGTGCGGGCCACCACCGACGGCGATCTCGTCGCGTTCTTCGACGTCGACGTCAACAGCGTGACCGGAAAGGCCCTGGAAGTGACGGCCGATGGGCCCGCCGGCGGGTCGCTGGTGGTCGAGGACTCGAGCTTCGACGGGAGCGTGCAGAGTGCGGTCCAGGGCATCGCCCAGGCCGGCGCCCTGACCGGGCGGATCGCCCGGAACTCCTTCGGCGGCGGCGGCGACGCCGTCGTCAGGCTCGAAAGCCGCCCATCCGGGAGCGACGCCTCCGTCGATTTCGAGGTCCTGAGGAATCGCATCGACGGCGGCTTGAACGGCCTGGTGGTGGGTGCCCACGTGACCGACGAAGCGGTGACGGCGGAGGCCTCCGGTCTGATCGCCAGCAACCTCCTGTCGGGCGCCTCCGGAGACGCCGTCCGCGTGGAGGCGGCGGGAGACTTCACCAGCGTGACGGGCGCGGCGACCGTGCTGGCGCATCCCGTGCTCACGGAGAACACCATCTCCGACGCCGCCGGGTCCGGGGTGGTCGCCGCGGCCTCGCGCTCCGACACGACCGGGTCCCCCGCACAACACGCCGTCCGTGCGGTGCCGGAGCTCTGGAACAACCTGATCACGTTCCATGGAGGTGCAAGCATCGAGGAGTCGGCCGACGACACGGCGAATGCGCTCGAGGCCGACCCCTTGGTGTCCGGCAACGACCTGTTCGGAAGCGGGTCTTTGTACCTCGACGAGGGAACGACCACCCTGACCTCGGTCGCCGACGTCAACGCCCTGCCGCAGGCGACGGGGAACGTCGACGTCGACCCGCGTTACCGTGACCGCGCCAGCGGCGACTACGTCCTCCGCTCCAGCTCGCCGGTGATCGATACCGCTCTGGACGGAGCACCTCCCGTGCCCGCGCTCGATCTCGCCGGCAGTCCGCGGTTCGTGGACGGGGACGCCGACGGCACGGCGGCCGCGGATCTCGGCGCCTACGAGGCGCCGGCGCCGAGCCCGAACGACGCCGACATCGAAGCGAGCAAGACCGACGACGCCGACCCCGTGGCCGTCGGCAGCCAGCTCGTCTACACGGTGAGGGCGGAGAACAGGGGCCTCGCCGACGCGACGAATGTCGTCGCCACCGACACGCTTCCGCCGGAGGTGACCTTCGTCTCGACATCCGGCTGTGCGGAAGACCCGAACGGGGTGCCCACGTGCACGCTCGGAACGATCGCGGCCGGCTCGTTCGCCGAGTACACGATCACGGTGACCGTCAACACCGACGTACCGGACGGTTCCGTGATCACCAACAGCGTCGACATCGCGACCGATACGCCGGAGTCGGATACCCTCAACAACACCGCGACCGAAACGACCACCGTCCTCGGACCCGCGCTGACGGCGACAAAGGGCTCGTCCGATGTCAACGGAGGGTCGCTCCGCCCCGGCGACGAGATCGAGTACACGGTGACGGTCTCCAACGGCGGCGGAGCGCCGGCGACCGGCGTGTCGATGTCGGATCCGGTTCCCGCCAACACGACGCTCGTGGCGGGTTCGGCCTCGGCGTCCCAGGGAACCGTTACCGAAGGCGATCCCCTGCAATGGGACGTCGGCACCCTCGCCGCCGGGGCTTCGGCCACGCTCACCTTCCGGGTCACCGTCGACGCCGCCACGCCCGACGGCACCCGGATCGAGAACCAGGCGACCTTCACCTACAGCGAAGATCCCGCCGCGTCCGTCCTGAGCGACTCGACCGACCCCGCCGACGACGACGGCATCGAGCAGGGCAACGACCCGAACGATCCCAACGACGACGACACCACCAAGGACACCGTCGGCGTCCCGGCACTGTCGGCCACGAAGGCCTCGGCGGACCTGAACGGCGGACGGCTCGAACCGGGGGACGAGATCGAGTACACGATCAGTATCCGCAACGACGGGACCTCGGAAGCCACCGGAGTCTCGATGTCCGACCCGATCCCGGCGAACACCACCCTCGTCGCCGGCTCGGCGAGCCCGTCGCAAGGAACGGTCACCGAGGGCGACCCGCTCCAATGGGACGTCGGCACGATCCCCGCGGGAGGCGGGCAGGCGACTCTCACCTTCCGGGTCACCGTCGACGCCGGCACGCCGGACGGAACGACGATCGAGAACCAGGCGACATTCACCTATGCGGAGGACCCGGCCGCCTCCGTCCTCACCGACTCCACCGACCCCGCTGACGACGACGGGATCGAGCAGGGCAACGACCCGAACGATCCCAACGACGACGACACCACCAAGGACACGGTCACCTACGTGGTGCTCGGGGCGACGAAGGGGTCGGCGGACCTGAACGGCGGG
>RFHH01000186.1 GCA_003696075.1 Acidobacteriota bacterium | reverse complement strand
GGGCGGGATCTCGAGACCGAGGGTGGGCGGGGCCGCCGACGCCGCCGCCAGCAGCAGGACCGCCGCCCCGAAGCGCTTCCTCATCGCCGGATCAGAACTTCACTTGCGGGGCCTTCTCCGCGCCCTCGGCCGCCTTGAAATAGGGCTTCTCCTCGAAGCCGAAGAGCGAGGCGATCAGCCGGCCCGGAAAGCGCCTGATGGCCGTGTTGTACTCACGGACCGCCTGGTTGAAGCGCCGGCGCTCCACGGCGATGCGGTTCTCGGTTCCCTCGAGCTGGGACTGGAGGTCGCGGAAGTTCTCGTTGGCCTTCAGCTCGGGATACCGCTCGACGGTGACGAGCAGCCGGGAGAGCGCGGTGGAAAGCTCCCCCTGGGCCTGCTCGAACTTCGCAAAGGCCGCGGGATCGCTCAGCAGCTCCTTGGAGAGCGTGACCTGCCCCGCCTTGGCCCGCGCCTCGGCGACGGCCAGGTAGGTTTCCTTCTCGAAATTCGCCACGCCCTTCACCGTCTCCACGAGATTCGGCACGAGGTCCATCCTTCGCTGGTAGACGTTCTCCACCTGCGCCCATGCCTCTCCCACCTTCTCGTCGAGGCTGACGAATCGGTTGTAGGTGGCCATGAGCGACAACGCGACCAGAAGGAGAACGACGGCCGCGACGCCGATCGCGGCCAGGATGGCGACCAGGCAGCCTCTCTTCATCCGTGGACCCCCTCGCTCCGGCTCGTCCGCCGGCAGGCGGGCATGATACCGGAAGGGACCGGGTCCGCCCGCGCGACGGCCCGGCGGCCGCCCGTCGGGACGGGCGCTGCATCAACGACGTTCCCGCGGCTCCCGGCCCGCCTCCTTCAGGGCCTTGCGCAGCAGGTACTCGATCTGCGCGTTCACGCTGCGCAGCTCGTCCGCGGCCCACCGGCGGATCGCGTCATGGACCTTCGGATCCAGTCGCACGAGCAGTGCCTTGCGCTGGGCCATCGGTCGGTGCTTCCGGCGCGCCGCCGGCCCGGAAGGCCGGGACAGCCGTGGCTCAGTAGAGCGTGCCGGCGTTGATCACCGGCTGCGGTCGGGTGTCGGCGCAGAGGACGACCAGGAGGTTGCTGACCATGTTCGCTTTGCGCTCTTCGTCCAACTCGAGGACCTTCTGCCGCGACAGCATCTCGAGGGCGTTTTCGACCATGCCGACCGCCCCTTCGACGATCTTGCGTCGCGCCGCGATCACGGCCGCGGCTTGCTGCCGCTGGAGCATCGCGCCGGCGATCTCCGGAGCGTAGGCGAGATGGCTGATGCGCGCCTCGATGACGCGGACGCCGGCCTTCGCCAGTCGTTCCTGAATCTCCTCCCTCAAGCGCTCGGAGATCTCCGCGGTGTGGCTGACCAGCGACGTCTCGCCCTCCTCGAACACGTCGTAGGGGTAGGCCTGCGCGAGGTTGCGCAGCGCCGCTTCGCTCTGCACGTGGACGTAGTTCTCGTAGTCGTCCACCATGAAGACGGCCTCGGCCGTGTCCACCACCTGCCAGACGACGACCGCGGCGATCTCGATCGGGTTGCCGCGGTTGTCGTTGACCTTGAGGCGCGAGGTTTCGAAGTTGCGGACCCGGAGCGAGACCCTCTTCTTGCTGTAGAACGGGTTGGCCCACCGGAGTCCGGGCTCCTTGGCCGTTCCCACGTACTTTCCGAAGAACTGCAGCACGCATCCCTCATTGGGATGCACGGGAAAGACACCGGTCATCAGCAGCACGTCGAGGGCGCCGGCCAGCGCGGTGACGATCAGCATCCAGATCCGCGCCTGCGAGGGCGGTCCGCCCGCGAGCACGAGCGCGCGCACCTGGGCGTACTCCGCGAAGGCGAGCGCGAGCAACACGGCGAACAGAAGGGCGAAGACCCCGATCCCCGACGGGGCGCGGTGCTCGATCTCTCGCAGCATCGTCGTCGGCCTCCAGGAGCGCCCGGCGCGTCTCCGGCGGGCGCTCCGGGAATATTATAGCGTGGTGATATCACATTGCAATACCGGCGCGGCCGCCCCCGGGGCGCGCTCTATACTGCCGGCCCTTCCGGGAGGCCGGCCGACGACCATGAAGATCCGAAACGAGCCGCCGAGGGCGCCCTCCAGGCCGCACCGGCTGGAGGCGCACGGCCATGTCCGCATCGACGAGTTCTATTGGATGCGGGAGCGCGACGATCCCGAGGTGATGGCCTACCTCGAGGCGGAGAACCGCTACGCCGAGGAGGCGATGCGGGACGTCTCGCCGCTGATCGACCAGCTCTACGAGGAGATCAAGTCCCGCATCAAGCAGACCGACATGACGGTTCCCTACTTCCTCAACGGTTTCCACTACTACACCCGATACGAGGAGGGGCTCTCGTATCCGATCTTCTGCCGCCGCAAGGCATCGATGGAGGCCCCCGAGCAGGTGATCCTCGACGTCAACGCCCTGGCCGAAGGACACGAGTATTTCAGCGTCGGGCGCCGTGCCGTCTCCGAAGACGGCCGCATCCTGGCGTTCGCCGTCGACACCGTCGGCCGGAGAATCCACACGATCCGGTTCAAGGACCTCGACACCGGGGAGATGCTCGAGGACGAAATCCCCGAGTGCGCCGCCAACTTCTCCTGGGCCAACGACAACCGGACGCTGTTCTACACGCGGCAGGACCCGCAGACCCTGCGCTGGTGCCGCGTCTTCCGGCACGTCCTCGGGGAGGATCCCCGCCGCGACGAGCTGGTCTACGAGGAGGAGGACGACACCTTTTCGGTGTTCGTCTTCAAGACGAAGTCGAGACGGTTCCTCATGATCGCCTCGACACAGACGCTCAGCACGGAGTACCGCTGCCTCGAGGCGGACGACCCCCGCGGACGTTTCCGGGTGATCCTGCCCCGGAGGCGGAAGCACGAATACCACGTCGACCACCTGGACGAGCACTTCTACATCCGAACGAACGACGATGCCGAGAACTTCCGGCTCGTACGGGCTCCCGTGACCGACCCGCGCCCGGAGCGCTGGGAAGAGATCGTTCCGCACCGGCCGGACGCGCTGCTCGAGGGGTTCGAGCTGTTCCGGGAACACCTCGTCACCGGGGAGCGCGAGGGCGGCCTCTTGAAGATGACGATCCGGTCGCTGTCGGGAACACCTTCGCACCAGCTCGATTTCGGAGAGCCGGCCTACACGGCGTACTTCCACCAGAACCCGAACCTCGATACGCACCTGCTGCGGTACGGCTACACTTCGCTGACGACACCGAACTCCGTCTTCGACTACGACATGCGGACGCGGCGCAAGATCCTGCTGAAGCAGGAGGAGGTGCTCGGCGGGTTCGACAAGAACGACTACGTCACGGAACGCCTGCATGCCACCGCCCCGGATGGCGAGCGCGTGCCGATCTCCCTCGTCTACCGCAAGGACCGCCGCCGGCCGGGCGGAAATCCGCTCCTCCTGTACGGCTACGGCGCGTACGGGATCAGCGTCGATCCGGCGTTTCGCCCGTCCCGGCTTTCGCTCCTCGACCGCGGTTTCGCCTTCGCCATCGCCCACGTCCGTGGCGGGCAGGAGCTCGGCCGGCGCTGGTACGAGGAAGGGAAGCTCCTCAAGAAAAAGAACACGTTCACCGATTTCATCGCGTGCGCGGAACACCTGATTGCCCGCGGTTACGCCGATCCCGAGCGGCTCTTCGCCCAGGGGGGCAGCGCCGGCGGCCTGCTGATCGGTGCCGTGATCAACATGCGCGGTGACCTCTTCCGGGGAGCCATCGCTGCCGTGCCCTTCGTGGACGTCGTGACGACGATGCTCGACGAGTCGATCCCGTTGACCACCAGCGAGTACGACGAGTGGGGGGACCCTCGGGACGAGACCTACTACCGGTACATGCTCTCCTACTCCCCCTACGACAACGTCGAGGCGAAGGACTATCCCGCCCTGCTCGTTCTGAGCGGCCTGCACGACTCCCAGGTCCAGTACTGGGAGCCGACGAAGTGGGTCGCCAAGCTCCGCAAGTTGAAGACCGATTCCAACACGCTGCTCTTGAAGACGAAGATGCACGCCGGCCACACCGGTGCCTCCGGCCGGTACGAGCGGTACCGCGACATCGCGTTCGAATTCGCGTTTCTGCTCAAAGAGGCCGGGCTGGCGGCCGGCGGCGCCGCGCCGGGCGGCGGGGAGAGCTCATGAGACGGTTCCTGTTGGCCGCGGCGGTGCTCGGCGCCGGCGCGGCGGCCGGGTGCGCCGGCTTTCTCGATCGGCTGGCGGCCGGCTCCACCGCAACGCAGGGTTCTTCGTCTTCGCTCGACGAGCGCACGGTCGCGCAGGGGCTGCGGGAAGCGCTGCGGGTGGGCGCCGAGCGGGCGGTCGCCGCCGCATCGCGCACCGACGGCTTCCTCGAGAACGAGCTGATCCGGATCGCCGTCCCGGACGAGCTGCGGACGATGACGCAGGCGTTGCGGAAGCTCGGCTTGGGAGATCGGGTCGACGAGCTCGAAGTGGC
>RFHH01000185.1 GCA_003696075.1 Acidobacteriota bacterium | reverse complement strand
GGTTCCCGCTTCCGGCCCGCCGCGCGGAGCGCGGCCCACCGGCTGGCCGGTGCACCCTCGATGGTGCGAAACGCCGCGCAACCCGAAACGAGATGAAGATTCCGGCCCGATCTCGCGGACGCCGAGCCGATCGAGACCGTAATCCCCGGCGTTGGCAGGTGCACCCTCGATGGTGCGAGACGCCGAGCAACCCGAAACGAGATGGACACTTCGGCCCGATCTCGCGGACGCCGAGCCGATCGGGGCCGCAACCTCCAGGCGTTGGGCGGTTTCGATGCGCCCGCGCACCATCGGGGATACACCTGTCGGCCGCGCGGCGCGCGCCTCCGGCGGCGAGCCGGTCCGGCGCCCCCGGCGGGCGCCCCGCCGGGGCGCCGGGCCGAGCGATCCGGCGCTACGGCGTTCCGTACTTGGTCTCCACGGCGACGCCCAGCCGCCGCAACAGGGGTGTGGGCAGCACGCCTCCCGCGCAAACGATCACGGCATCGTTCGGCAGCGTGATCGACTCCCCCTTCCGGTCGAGAACGACGTCCCGCTCGCCGATGGTGACGACGTTCGATTCGAAGAGAACCTCCAGGCGCCCCGCGTCCCGGTACTCTTCCACCCGGCGCCGGTTCTTCGGCTTGGCGCGGCCGAACGCGGTGCCCCGGTAGGACAACGTGACGGTGGTGCCGGGCTCGTCGGCCAGGCTGCATGCGGCTTCGAGCGCGCTGTCGCCTCCTCCGACCACCAGCACGCGGCGGCCCCGGTACTGCGCGGGATCGACCAGGCGGTAGACGACCTTCGTCCGCTCCTCTCCCGGAACGCCCAGCTTGCGCGGCGTGCCGCGGCGGCCGATCGCCAGCAAGACGGCGCGGGTGCGGTACGAGCCCTTGTCGGTGCGGACGACGAAACCGTCGCCGTCCCGAGCGATCTCCTCCATGCGCTCGCCGGTGCGGATCTCGATGCCGGCCCGCTGGGCCGCTTCGTGCCAGAGTTCCAGGAGCCGCTCTTTGGTCGTCTCGCGAAAGCGGAGCTTGCCGTACAGCGGGAGCTGGACGGGCGCCGTCATGACGATCTTGCCCCGCGGGTAGTGAGCCACGGTGCCGCCCAGTGTCTCCTGTTCGACGGTCACGTAGCGCAGGCCGCGCTGCCGGGCGGCGAGGGTCGCGGCGAACCCGGCGGGTCCGGCCCCGACGATCACGACGTCGGCGCGATCCCCCCGGCCGATCCCATCCAGGGACGCGATCGCGTCGATCGCCTTCTTGCCCTGCTCGATCGCGTTGCGGATCAGCCCCATGCCGCCCAGCTCTCCGGCGATGAAAATCCCCGGCACGTTCGTCTCGAAGTTCGGCCTGACGAGAGGGATGTCCACTCCCCGTTTCTTGGTGCCGAAGACCAGCTCGAGCGCTCCCATCGGGCAGGCCTCGCGGCACGCTCCGTGGCCGATGCAGTGCGAGGGATCGACGAGCTGTGCCCGGCCGCCGACGAGCCCCAGAACGTGCGGCCCCTCCGGACACGCTTCGACGCACGAGCCGCACCCGATGCAAAGCGACGGATCGATCACCGGGTGCAGTGAAACGGGTTCGCTCAGTCCCGCCTCGAGCGACTCGCGGAAGACCTCCTCGGCCCGTCGCTCGGCGAGGCGGTGGCGGCGGGCGTAAAGGCCGACCATCGCGGTCGTGAAGGCGAGGACGAGCACCGGGACGGGCTCCATGGATCCCTCCACGCGCCGGGTGCGGCGGCGCCGGATCGTCCGCTGCAAGGAACGGGCCGCCGCTGGCGCTTCACCCTGGAGCGGTGGCAGGGCGGTTGTTGGCACGGCACTTGCCCTGAAAGGAGCCGTCCGGCCGGGACCCGGGGGCGAGGGCTCCCGGGCCGCCGGTTCTGTAAGCGGACCGGCGCGAACCGTCATCGCCTCGGGACGAGGCCGCATCGGGTGAGCGCCGAACCGATGGGGGTCCGGGAATGAGACCATCGAGCGCCGCCGCGCGGCGTCCCGATCCTGCACCGCCCCGCCAATCGTCTCTCCGCCCCTCGCTGCGCGTGGTCGACGCGCCGGGCCCGCGTCCGGGACGCTGGACCGCCGTTTTCTTCCTGACGCTGTTCATCGTCAACGCCGCGGGGCTTCCCTATTACCTGGCGCCCCTTCCCGTGCGGGTGCGGAGTCCGCTCCATCCGATCTTCAAGCCGAACGGATACGTCGGGCATACGGCCGGGGTCGCCGCGCTCGTGCTCTTCCTGTTCCTGTGGGTCTACCCGCTCCGCAAGCGGATTCCGTGGCTCAGCCGCGCGGGGTCGATGCGCGTGTGGCTCCACCTGCACATCGTGGCGGGCCTGGCGATGCCGCTCCTGGCCGCGACTCACGCCGCATGGCGGTTCACGGGGGTGATCGGCCTCGGCTTTTGGGCTTCCTGCGTGGTCGCGGCGAGCGGCATGGTGGGCCGCTACCTCTACGTGCGCGTTCCCCGCTCGCGCCAGGGACTGGAGCTGTCGATCGGGGAAATCGAGGCGCGCTCGCGCCGCCTCGTGTCCCGGATCGCCGCGCGAACCACCCTCTCCGAAGAGCGCATCCGCTCGCTCCTCGCCACTTCGCGCCCGGCGGCCTCACCGTCGCTTCCGCATGCCCTGTTCCGGCTCTTCGCCGACGACCTGGAGCGCCGGCGGGCGGTGCGGCGCCTGATGCGAGAGGTCCGGAAGAAGGGAAGCGGCACGCGCCTGGAGCGCCGGGCGCTGGCGCGCGTGCGGAGGCTGGCCCGACGGCGCGTGGCGCTCGAGCAGCAGGCGAAGCTGCTGGAAGCGACCCAGCGGCTGTTCCGCTACTGGCACACGGCGCACATGCCGGTGGCGATCACCGCTCTGATCACCGTGCTCGTCCATGTCGCCGTCGTCGTCGCGCTCGGGACGACCTGGTTCTGGTGAGGCGCGGGATGCCGATCCGTGGACGCCACCGGCTGCGCCGCCCGGTCCGCTCCCGCGGGACCGTCGCGGGCGTGCTGTGGCTCCTCGCCGCGGCGCCGGGCCGCGCCCAGGTCTCGCCCGGCGAACTGTCCGCCGCGCACGCCGATCTCGAAGGAATCCGGAACTGCGTGGCGTGCCACGACGTGCAGGCCGGCTCCATGGAGAGCCGGTGCCTCGCCTGCCACGAGGGTGTGGCCTGGACGATCGAACAGGACCGCGGCTTCCACGCGCACTTGGAGGAGGGCAAGACCTGCGCCCGCTGCCACCCGGAGCACGCGGGACGGGAGTTCGAGCTGATCGCCTGGGAGGAGGGCGATCCAGAGCGGTTCGACCACGAACGCGCCGGATGGCCGCTCGAGGGTGCACACGCGACGGCGAAGTGCCGTGCGTGCCACAAGCCGGAATTCCAGGTCTCGCCCGCTTTTCACCGGCTCCGGCGCAAGGATCCGCGGCTCTCGTGGATCGGCCTCGAGCGCGAGTGTCTCGCCTGCCATGCCGATCCGCACG
>RFHH01000184.1 GCA_003696075.1 Acidobacteriota bacterium | reverse complement strand
GGTCAGGAACCGTGCCAACGAAGACCCGGCGCCGAAAACGCACCGCGAAGGAAGCACCTCCAGTGGGTTGGGGGGCGGCACCTGCCCGTGGGATGATGGACGCGACGGGCCGAGATCGCGCCGCGCGGGCGCGGCGGCAGGATCCGATGCCGGCCGTAGGCGAAACGCTCCGGCGGGAGCGGGAAAAGCGAGGTGAGTCGCTCGAAGCGGTCGCAAAGGCGACGCGCATCAACGTCCGTCTGCTCACCGCCCTCGAGGCCGGCCGTTACGAACAACTTCCCGGCCGCGTCTACACCAAAGGATTCGTGGCGGCGTACGCGCGGCACCTCGGGCTCGATCCCGAACCGCTGATCCGCTCCTATCTCGCCGAAGAGGAGGCGCTCGCCCGCTCCGGCCGGCTGGACGCTCCGGCCGATGTGGTGGAGCAGCTCCGGCAAACCGTGGGGCGCCGGCGGTCCCCCCGCAAGGCTGGCTCCCGATGGCGGCGGGTGGCGTTTCCCGCCGCCGCCCTCCTCGCCCTGATCCTCGTCGCTGGGTTGTGGGGCCGCACCGGCCAGGATTGGGGCTTCGCCCGCGGGAAACGCGAGCCTGCGGCCCCTTCTGCCGCCGCGGGAGCGCCCGAAGAAGCTTCCGTCCCCGGAGGCGAGCCGGAACCGATGGCGGCCGACACAGCGCCGTCCGGGACCGCCGGGAAATCTTCCGCGGCGGCCGCACCCCAACCGCCCCCGAAGGTGGAGGGCCAAGCGGCGCCGCCGCGCCGCCCTCGGGAGGAGGCCCGCGAAGCCGGGTCCGGCGCGAGGAAGGAGTCGGCGCGAGCGCCGGTGGAGGTCCCGCGGGACGCCGGCGGGCAGGCGCACCCGGGGACGGCGGCAAGGGGCGGTCCGGCCGACGAGGGCCCGCGCCTGAGCGTGCGCGACTTTGGGGTCGGCACCGCCGTGGTGGCGCGCCAACTGAAGGGGGCGTCCGACCGGTTCGCCGGCGGGACGACGGTCTATTTCTGGACGCGCGTGCTCGGCGGCCGGCCGGGAGACGCGGTGGACCACGTCTGGTTTCACGAGGGTCGATTGGTGGGCCGCGTACGCCTGCCGATCGGCGGCCCGCACTGGCGCACCTACAGCCGGCGGACTCTCCCGCGCAACTGTCGGGGCTCGTGGACGGTCGAGGCACGGGACGCCGCCGGGCGGGTCCTCGCCCGAAGCGCCTTCCGGTGCGAGCCGTCCGGAGGATGAGGAACCCGGTCAGGGCTCGCGGAGGATCCGGATAATCGCGCCGGCGATCGTTTCGTCGTCGATCAGGCGATCGTGACTCCGGCAGCCCCACACCACGCGGGGCGGGTCCGGCGCATCGGGATCGGGCCGCATCGCGAGCGACGCGGCCGTGACGCGGCCGTCGCCCGGCAAGCTCGTCAGTTCCCGGAATCGCCGGCGGGACATTCCCCGGGGACGTTCTCCAGAGCGTGTCGCGGTGACGAAACGATCGGACTTCCGGTACAGGATGGCCCGGGCCAGCGTCGCCTGGCAGCGCGCGCCGAGCAGCTCGATCTCGACGGGCTCCGGCGGAATCCCCCTGGACAACGCCGCATGGAAGCGCCGGGCCCGCGCGAGCATCGCGGCGAGGAAGCGGTCCCACTCCCGGTATTTTTCCCGAAACGCACGCTCTCCATCCGGACCGAGTTCGGCGAGGCAGGCCCGGTGGAACCGGGCTCTGGTGCGCGGCCCGTAGACCGACCAGCCGTAACGGCGCCAGTCATCCGCATCGTAGAGGTCGGCCTCCACCGGTAGGCCGTCAGCATCGAGGAAAACTGTCTCGTCAGGCGCCGGAAGCAGCTCATAGCAGGAGGGGAAGGTGAAGAGCGTCAGGGGCGAGACCTTCCTCCATAGCAGGCGCTGCCCGTGCAGCATGGCCCTGAATCCCTCCACCGAACCGCGGTTCGGCGTTCCGATGAGGATCGCGTGACGAACCGCGGCGGCTCCCTCCCACGAGGGAGGCGGGACGGGGTCGGTCCCCAGCACGTCCCGTGCCCCGAACCGGAGAAAGTAGCGGGCCACGAGGCCTCCCATGCTGTGGGCGACGAGATCGACCCGTCGTTCCGGGCCGGGAGCGACCGAACGCACCCGCTCCACCGCACGGGCGAGCCCGGCAGCCGATTCGGCGATATCGCGGCGCCAGTCGTAAGCGAACAGGTAGCACGTCGCGTTCGCGGTCGGATGCTCGATGTCACCCAGCACGTAACCGTGGCGTTCGAGGAGGCGGATCAACCCCTGGTACGCCTTCACCGAAAGAAACCGGGGGAAGATCGAAAAGCGCTTGAGGACGCCGTGCGCCACGATGCTGTCCCGGTTTTCCGAGGGAACCGTGCTGGCGGTCGGCAGTTCCAGCCCGTCGTAGCGCGGATCGACGATTCCCCGGTGGGGCGAGAGGAAGCGTAGCTGCGTGAGCGTCCCCCAGACGCGCCGCTCGCTCCCTTCGCGGACCAGCACCGATCCCATCGTGCCGGGGATGACGATGACCGGCCGCGGCGGTGCCGGGGCCGGAAGCGCGCCCAGGGCAACAGCCAAGACCAATGGAGGCAACAAGTTGAGCCCCGCCGCGGGTGGCACCCGCGTCCTTCCCGGTGCGCGCAGCAGTGGGAGTCTACCCCGGCCGGCAAAAAAGTGAAAAAAGGGGTGGCATCCGGCGCCACAGCCGTGCATACTCTCCTCGTGCCACCAAGTTCATGTCCTCTCGTTTCCCCTCTTGCAAGAAAACGGCGCGGAGTCGGTTCCGCCCACAAGAGCGGCGGGAGAGCGTGAGCTGCAACAATGGGGAGTGGATCTCCCCGGGAAAAGAGGTATCTGCAATGGCAAAGGGAACGGTCAAGTGGTTCAACGACGCCAAGGGCTACGGCTTCATCCGCCAGCCGGACGGCACCGATGTCTTCGTTCACTTCAGCGCGATCGAGGGCAGCGGCTTCAAGAGCCTGACCGAGGGTGAGGCCGTGGAGTTCGAGGTCACGCAGGGCCCGAAGGGTCTCCAGGCCTCGCAGGTGCGTCGCGTCGGCTGAATCACTCCGGCCGAACACCGGATGGGAAACGCCGCGCTCCGCGCGGCGTTTCTTTTTTCCCTCCAGACGGCCGGCGCGGCGGCACGGGGACGGCGGTTCCACGGGCCGCGCCCGGCGCACTCATCGCCCGAGCGCCACCGCCATCCGCCGCGCAAGATCCCTTGCCTGCTCCGCCCCGACTACGCGATCGACGAGGACGACCCTCTCCCCGCCGTCCAGGTGCAGGACGATGTCGAAAAGGAGCGGTCGCGGAAGATCTCTCCGGCCCCTCGGTTCCGGGCGGATATCGCGGATGCGATCCTTCGGCACCTCCACCGCCCGTCCCGAGCCCAGCCAGCCCACGCGCGCGCGCAACCCCAGCCGATCGACCTCGACCGCCGACGCGCGCAACGCGATGTCGAACGCTCCTGCGACGAGAACCAGCCCGATTCCGAAGGCCGGCGCGGCGAGCAGGAGCGACCCGGAAAGACCCAGTGCTGCCGCACCGGCGGCCAGCAGAACAGCTCCCGCGACGGCGGCGGCCGCCGCCGGCCGTCCGTGCCGGAAGGGCGCGGCCGTGACCCGCAGTCGGCCGTCCCCGTCCAGCACCACCTCGATCCCCGCCGTGCCGGATGTCAAACCATCGGAGACACCGGTCGCCCCCGCCAGCGGACCGCCCAGGTCGAAGGCGGTGCGGAGCCGTTCGCGCCGACCGGGCACGATCAACTCCAGCCGCCAGCGGCGCGGCCCACCGGGCGCTGGCAGCGGCTCTGCGGGAAGCGGAATCCGGACCGGGACGTCGTAGCCGCGGTGCCCCCAGGAGAGCGCCATCGGGGAGATCCAGCGCACCTCCTGCCAGAGGACTCCGGGGCGGCGCCGCGGCGCTGCGAGCTTTTCCTCGATCAGGCTCAACGACACCTCGATCTCCTCGACCGGCCGGGACCGAAGGCCCGTCCGGACGAAAACTTCGAGGACCGGCCTGTCCGCCTCAGGGCGCACGAGCGGCTCGATTTCGACATCGCCAAGTCGCCACCAGCGCCGCGTCCGCCTCACCGCGCCCGCGACGAGCAAGACCGGCACGGCGAGGAGGAAGGTTGAGAGAGGGATGCTTCCCGGAAGTGCAGACCGCACCAGTGCGGCCGAAACGAACCACCAGACCGCCCCCGCCGAGGCCGCCGCGGCCCATGCCGTCCCCGCGCGCATCCCGTTGCGCTCGAGCGGCCGCCGCTTCAGCGCCAGAGGGCGACCGTCGAGCGGAGGCGCTTGCACAAGGGCGCGCCGTTCCGGTGCTACCTCCACCGTCACGCGTTCGCCGCCTCCCCGGACCGGACGCCCGGTCGGTGCCGCGGGGCGCGCCGCCCGGTATGGGCAATCTCGGGCCGCGGGGAACACGTGTCACCCCGAACGCGGACGCCTTTCCATCTTCCGAACGAGACCGGACGGCGGCGGCATCCGCCGGCCCGCCTCCGCGCGGGTTCCGCGGCGGCTTCACGCCGCCGATGGCCGCGCGGTGCCGGCGGGCGCACCGGGATCTCGCGGGCACCACGAGTGGGCGCGCACCCGCCGGGGAATGCCCCGCGAACCTCTCCCGGAGAGGTTGATCGTCCCGGACCGCCGTGCTATTCGCAATGTCCGATCGCGGTGGAGTCCGCGGAGAACCGTCGCCTCCCTTCGGCGGCCAATGACTCCTACGACAAGGGATCGCGCCGGGACGATCTCACTCGAGGGCGCTGCGAGGGGAGGCGATGGATCGAGAGGTCACGCCACGAATCGGAACGGAGGACGCCAGCGAGCGGCGCCTGGAGCGGCTTGCCCGTCTTGCGCGACATGCGGGAGAGGTCGCCGTCGCCGAAGAGGCGCGAGCGCTGTCGGAGAGGGTCCGGGAAGGGCTCTTCTACGTCGCCTGCGTCGGGCAGTTCAAGCGCGGCAAGTCGACGCTGATCAACGCGCTGGTCGGGATCCCGGTGCTGCCGGCCGGCGTCGTGCCGGTGACCGCCGTGGTGACCGTCGTGCGCTACGGCCGGCACCCGTCGGCCCGCGTGCGGCTGGCGGACGGCGGTTGGTCCGCGATCGCGCTCGACCGTCTTGCCGACTTCGTCTCCGAAGAGCGCAACCCCGGCAACCGCAAGGGTGTGACGGCGGTCGAGGTGTTCGTTCCCAGTCCGCTGCTCGCCTCGGGGATGTGCCTCGTCGACACGCCGGGCATCGGCTCGGTGTTCGGGGACAACACCGAGGCCACGCGCTCGTTCGTTCCCCACGTCGATGCCGCGCTCGTCGTCCTCGGCGCCGACCCGCCGATCTCGGGCGAGGAGCTGGAGCTGGTGCGCGAGATTGCGGCGCGGTGCCACCAGCTGCTCTTCGCGCTGAACAAGGCGGACAAGATTTCCGGGCCGGAACTCGGCGACGCCGATCGGTTCACGCGCCGCATCCTCGAAGAGCGCCTCGGGCTGCGCGACGTGCGCTTGTTCGAGGTCAGCGCCAAGGAGCGCCTCTCGGGAGATGCCGGACCGGAGCGCGGCTGGCCCGCGCTCGTCGAGGCGCTCGATTCTCTCGCGCGCCGCTCGGGGAGCGATCTCGTGCGCGCGGCGGAGGAGCGCGGCCTCGAGCACCTGGCGGACCGCCTCCGGCGTCATCTCGACGAGCGCCGCGCGGCGCTGTGCCGCCCCGTCGAAGAGTCGGAACGGCGGATCGAGGAGCTCCGCCGCTGCGTCGAGCAGGCGCGGCTGGCTCTCGCCGATCTCGACTACCTGTTCGCCGCCGAGCAGGACCGGCTCGCCCGGGCCTTCGCGGAGCTGAAGGAACGGTTCCTCCGCGACACGCGGGCGAAGGCTCGGGCGGAGCTGCTCGACGCCCTGCGCGCACACCCGGCGCGCCGGGGCCCTGCCCTGCGCCGCGCCGCCGTGCGGCTGGCGCTCGAGATCGCCACGCGCCGCCTCGACGCGTGGCTGCGCGAGGTCGAGCCCGCTTCGCGCGAGCTCTACGTGCGAGCGATGGACCGCTTCGTCGAGCTGGCGAACGGTTTCCTCGAGCGGCTGAGGTCTTCGGGAACGCCCGGCCTCGAGGGACTGCCCTCCTCGGTCCCGCCCGAGACGGGGTTCCGGTGGGACAGCCGGCTGTTCTACAAGGATCTCTTCAGGGCGACGGGCGAAGGACCGTTCACGTGGCTGATCGACCGGCTCCGCACCCGGCGATCGTCGCTCGCCGCCTGCGGCGAGGCGGCGAGCCGCTACCTCCAGCTCCTGATCGAAACGAATGCCACCCGCATCGAGAACGACCTCAACGAGCGGGTGCTCGAAAGCCGGAGGCGGTTCGCCTACGAGCTTCGGGCCCTTCTGGACGATCTCGTCGCCTCGGCGAGCCGGTCGGCCGAGCACGCTCGGAGCGTCCAGGCGCGCGGCCGCGCGGCGGTCGCGCAGGAACTCGAGCACCTGGACGCGCTGGCCGCGCAGCTCGACGACCTCGAGATCACGGGGACCCGAGATACCAGCGCGTGAGATCGCGCGGCCACGCGGCGCACTGGCGGCCGAGGAAGCGCTGCGGCGCGCACTCGCGTGGCGGCGGTCGCCGCGTCCGAACCTCCCTCCCCCGCTCGCGCGGGCAAACCCGGGACGGTGGAGCGTCTTCCCAGCCGGCCAGGCCCGCGCGCTCCACTCGTCACGGCCCGTGGCTCGCGGCGCAGCACGCGACCGATCCGGAGAAGTCGCAATGCCGGCGGGCGAACGCGCCCTGGCTGGACACCGCGAGGCCCACGGAATACGAAGATCCATCCCTCCAACCCATGCAGTTCAACATTTGGTCGTCGTAGAGCCTCGACTTGACACCGCTCGCGTCGAAGACGCCACCTTGTCCGTCTCCGGCCACGAGGCTCGGCAGGACCCAGGCCCACTGTGCACCTGCCGATGACAGATCGGGCACGTTGCGGGTGGCGAGGATCTCGGCGCTCGTGCACATCCGGCTCCCCGGAAACTCGGCCTGGCAGGCCTTCGTGTAGGTGAAGACGCCCTGCCCGCCGTCGAACGTCGCCCGCGTGAACCCGACCAGCTCGTAGACGGGAGCCGCTGCACCGGGAGGCCCTTGCGGGCCGACAGGACCTTGAGGACCGATCGGACCGACCGGACCTTGCGGGCCGACCGGACCCTGCGGGCCGGCGGGACCCGGGGGCCCTTCGGGACCGACCGCGTTCCACGAGATCTGCCGGTCCTCTTCCCGGCAGGGCATCATCGGCGTCGGACCCTCGTCGACGTAGTACAGCATGCCGCGCTCGGTATCGAGGCAAGCGGTGTAGGTGACGTTCTCGGCCGCG
>RFHH01000183.1 GCA_003696075.1 Acidobacteriota bacterium | reverse complement strand
GCCGCCTCGAGGAGTGAGCGCACCCGTGGAGCAGGCGACGCCCCCGAACGGACCGCCGCGGCGAACCGCCCGCAACCCCTGGAAGCGCGCCGGGGCGGCCGTCCTGCTCGTGGCGAGCCTGGGGGGCACCTACGCCGCCGCCACCTGGCTTGCCCTCTGGTTCTCCGTTCGCGTTCCGGACGTCGCCGTTCCCGAGGTGGTCGACTTGCCGCTTGAGGAGGCCCGGTCGCGTCTCGCGCAAGCGGGGCTGCGGCCGAAGGTGGTCGCGCGCCGGCACGACCGGTCGGAGCCGGAGGGGAAGGTCGTCGAGCAGTCCCCGCCGCCGCACGCCCGCACCAAACCGGGGCGGGCGGTTCGCCTCGTCGTGAGCCTGGGCCCGCCCCTGGTGGTGATGCCCGATCTGACGGGAGGCAGCCTCGGCCGGGCCCGCATCGCCCTGGAGTCCGCTGGACTGCGCCTCGCCCAGAGCGCGAGCGTGCCCCACCCGGGCGTCGCGGTGGGGCGGGTGGTGGCGCAGTATCCGGAGCCGGGTGCCGAGGTCGACACCGGGAGCGCCGCGAGCCTCCTGGTGAGCGCCGGCCCGCCGCCACGGGCCTACGTGATGCCCGATCTCCGCGGCGTCCCGGCGGAGCGCGCCAGAAGGGCGCTCGAGCGGGCCGGCTTCCGGCGGGTGCGCCTGCGCGGGCCGGCCGGTCCGGGGGCGCGGATCGTCTCGCAGAGGCCCCCGCCGGGGACGCGAGCGGCGACCGACGACGTGGTCGTGCTCCAGGCGGGGACCTTCGAGTGGCCGCCGGAGGCGGAGGAGCGCGGCGGCGGAGGGCGCACGCGATGATCGAGATCGGACCCTCGATCCTGGCCGCCGATTTCGCGCGTCTGGGCGAGGAGGTGGAGGCGGCGGCCCGCGGCGGGGCGGGAGCCGTCCACGTGGACGTCATGGACGGCCACTTCGTCCCGAACCTCACCATCGGCTTGCCGGTCGTCCGCAGCCTCGCCCGGGTCACCTCGCTGCCGCTCGACTGTCACCTCATGATCGAGGAGCCGGAGCGCTGGGCGGCCCGGTACGCGGAGGCCGGCGCGGCGATCGTCACGGTCCACGTCGAAGCGGCGCGGCACGTCCACCGGGCGCTCGCCGCCATCCGCGAGTGCGGGGCCCGCGCAGGGGTGGCGATCAATCCCGGCACGCCGCTGGCCGCGCTGGAGGAACTCGTCGATCACGTCGACCGCATCCTCGTGATGTCGGTCGATCCGGGGTTCTCGGGCCAGAAGTTCATTCCCGAGTCGGTGGCGAAGGTCGCGCGGCTCGCCCGACTGCTGCGGGAGCGCGGAGCGTCGCCGGTGATCCAGGTGGACGGCGGCGTCGGTCCCGACAACGTGGCCGAGTTGGTGCGAGCGGGTGCTCGGGCCTTCGTGGCGGGCAGCGCGGTGTTCGGCGGCGGCGATCCGGCGGCGGCGGTGGCGGAGCTCCGGCGGCGGGCGGAGGCGGCGCTGTGACGGCGCGGACCACCATCCGCGTGCGCTACCCCGAGGTCGACCGCATGGGGTTCGCGCACCACACGGCGTTTTTCGTGTGGTTCGAGGTGGGGCGGACCGAGTGGCTTCGCGAGAGGGGCCTCGCCTACCGGGACATCGAGGAGCGGCTCGGTGTCCGGCTGCCACTCGTCGCCGCGCAGGTGAGGTACCGCCGGCCGGCGCGTTACGATGACCTGATCGTGGTGGAGACGCGGTTCCGGAGGCTCTCTCCCGTCCGTTTCCGGTTCAGCTACGTGGTGCGGCAGGCCGAAAGCGGCGCGCGGCTTGCGGAAGGGGAGACGGACCACGCCGCGGTGGACCGGCGCGGCCGGCCGCGGCGGATCCCGCGGGAACTGGAGGAGGTCCTCGGCCCATGGTGAGGCGATCGACCGTGAGGCGGGCCATCCCGCTCGCGCTGCTGCTGGCGTTCGGCGCCGCCTGCCACCACCGGAAGGAGCTGGTCGAGGACAACGAGCTCCTCTACGAGCGGGCGCGCGAGGCGATCGCCCGGCGGAAGTTTCTCCAGGCCATCGAGATGCTGGGGGATGTCGGCCTGGTGGCGCCGGTGGGGGAGGCTCTCGATCCGCTGGTCAAGCTCGCGCTGGCGGACGCCTACTTCTACCAGGGGGGGATCGTCGACATCGCGGAGGCCCAGAACCGGTACGAGCAGTTCGTCTCTTTCTATCCGAACCATCCACGGGCCCGCTACGCGCGGTTCCAGGCGGGCGTGTGCAAGTTCCGCCAGGCCGAGGATCCGGAGAACGACCAGGAATTCGCCCGGAAGGCCCTCGAGCACTTCGAGGCGATGCTCTCCGACCTTCCCGAGGACGACCCCTGGCGCTTCGCCGCCGCCGCGATGCTGGAGCGCGCGCAGGACCGGCTGGCCGAGCACGAGTGGCTCGTGGCGCGTTTCTATCTGCGGCGCGGGCGCGACCGGGGCGCCGTCGGCCGCCTCGAAGAGCTGGTCACGCGCTATCCCGGCTCGCGGCGCCGGGAGCAGGCGCTGTACGAACTCGCGCTCGCACAGCGGCGGCTCGGCCATCTCGAAGCCTCGCGCGACGCGCTCCGGAGGCTCCTGGCCGACTATCCCGAAGGCCCGTTGCGGTCCCGAGCCGAGAGGCTGCTCGAGGAACTGGAGGCGGAAGGGGCGGCGGCCCGCAACGGTTCAGCCGGCGGCGGGGGCGGTGTCGCGAGGGGAGACGCCGGTGGTCGCGGCTTCGATCGCCTCCCGCAGCCCGGCGAGTGAGAACGGCTTGAGCAGGACGGGCGCCGCGACCCGGTCGAGGAAGGACCGCGCCTCGGCGCTGACCGCATCCCCGGTCGAGAAGATCACCGGCGGGAAGGTCAACCCCTCCGCCCGCGCGCGGTCATACAGCCCCTGGCCGTCGAGACCGGGCATCCTGAGATCGAGGATCGCGAGGTCGTACCGGCGCTCGCGGAGCCGCTCGAGGCCACGGTGGCCGTCCGGGACGGTGTCCACCGTGAAACCCCAGGCCTCGAGCGCTTCCCTGAGGACTTCGCGGATCCCCGCCTCGTCGTCGGCCACGAGCACCCGGCGTCCCTTGCCGTCGGGCGGAGGCGCCTGGGCGGAGGCGGCGGCCGGCACCGGCGTCGGCTCGGCGGGGGCCGGCTCGTCGGGGATCGGCAGCTCCACGGTGAAGGTCGCGCCCCGTCCCGGGACGCTGCGCACCGAAATGCGACCGCGGTGCTCGCGGACGATCCCGTAGCAGATCGAAAGGCCCAGCCCCGTCCCCTTGCCGACCTCTTTGGTGGTGAAGAACGGGTTGAAGAGCTTCCCCAGGTTCTCTTCGGGGATTCCCGGCCCGTTGTCGGAGACCTCGAGTCGAACGGTGTCCCCTTCGCGGTAGGTGCGCACGAGGATCAGTCCGGGCCGATCGGTCTCCTCGATCGCGTGCACCGCGTTGGTGACGAGATTCAGCAGCACCTGATGGATCTGGTGGGGATCGACGCGCACCAGCGGCAGGTCGGGATCCAGCTCGTGCGTGAGGGTGATGTTGCGGACGCGGCACTCGTAGGAGCGCAGCTCGAGGACCTCCTCGACGATCGGATTCAGCGAGTGCCATCCCACCTCCGGCTTGTGTGCGCGGCTGAAGGTGAGCAGGCTGCGCACGATCCTCGACGCCCGGTCCGCCTCGCGCCGGATGCGCCGAACCATGCGCGCCACGTCCTCCGGCAGAGAGCGCTGCTCGACCAGCTCCGCGGTCCCCGAGATCGTCGCCAGCGGGTTGTTGAGCTCGTGCGCGACCCCCGACACCAGCTGGCCCATCGCGGTCATCTTCTCGGTCTGGATGAGCTGCTGCTGCATCTCGCGGAGGTCGTCGTACAGCTTGGCGTTGTCGAGAGCGACCTCGATGAAGCGCACGAGAGCCGACAGGCGGCGGGCGTCCTCGGCGCCGAACGGCTCGCGTCCCCCGTCGTCGTAGACGGCGAGGACGCCGGCGGGCTCCCCCAGGATCCAAAGCGGGTGCGCGATAAAGCTCGTCACGCCGAACAGCGACAGCTCGGGGAAGCGGCGAACCGCCACGGGATCGCCGATCATCGGCTCGCGCCGCGCGAGGAACGGGCCATCGAAACCGCCCCGCGGCAGGCGCGGGGGGACGTTGATCTCCTCCCGGCGGTCGCTCACGGCCGCTACCCGGAGTTCGTACTCGCTGTCCCCGACGAAGGCGAGGACCGCTCCGCGCGCCCGGAGGTCGTGGGCGACGATTTGCGTCGCGACCGAGGCGAGGGTCGTGGTGTCGAGCTGGGCGCTGACGCGGAGTCCCAGCTCCTGAAGGGACTGCAGCTCCTTCTGCCGCCGGCGGAGGGCGCCTTCGCGCTCCTCGAGGCGGGAGAGGATCAGGAACAGAAGCGTCGGGGGCACGACGGAGACGACGAGGAGCGCGGGGTGGGCGGACCAGGAGAGGGCGAGGAGGGCGGCGAAGCAGCCGACGACGATCTCGTTGCTGAGAGCCGCGTAGGAGATGACTCCGCTGTCGCGGGCCGATCGGCCGGTCGCCAGGCTCATCGCCGCGTAGGTCAGCGCGAAGTTGATCGCCGTGAAGACGGCCGCGCCGGCGAGCGCCCCCGCGCCGATGCCCGGCAGTCCCGGTGTCGCGGCCGTGACCGCCTCGGCCGCGCGCGTTCCGGCCCAAGCGGCGGCGAGAACCTGGCCGACGTTGAACGCCCCCTGGAGAAGGCCGCGGCGATGGGCGGCCCAGTCGAACACCGTCGTGAGAAGGGCGACGATGCCGGCTCCGGCGGGATCACCGAGCGGGAACAGCGCCTCGTAGGCGGCGGGAGCGAGCGTGACCGCCGCCCGGCCCCCCCGCCGGCGGTCGACCTTGAAGGTCATCAGCGACCAGCCGAGACCGAGCAGGCCGAAGACGGCGATCGGCAGCAGGCCGCCGGTTACGGGGCGGGCCGCCCGGCGCGCCATGTCGGCGCCCGCGAGCATCCCCGCTGCGGCGACGACGACCACATAGGCCACCGCCGCACGATGGGGTCTTGGCGTTGACAATCCGTGTGCTTCCTTTACGAAAATGCTCCCGCGGGGGAATATAGAGCCGGCCCCGCCGGGCGCATGCCGCGGGGTGGATCCCGGGTGCCGGGCGCGAGGCGGCTCCCCGTTCGGCGTGCGATCCGGTTCGGATCGGCACGCAGGTGTTCCCGATGGCGGTGATCCGGTCGACGACGGTTCTCGCGGTGCGCCGGGGCGGCCGCGTGGCGATGGCGGGCGACGGGCAGGTGACCCTGGAGAGCACGATCGTCAAGTCGGGGGCGCGAAAGATCCGCCGGCTGGGAGGCGGCGCGGTCCTCGCCGGTTTCGCCGGCGGTGCCGCCGACGCTTTCGCCCTGTTCAGCCGCTTCGAGGCGCGGCTCGAAGAGGCGGGCGGCCGGCTGGAGCGGGCGGCGGTGGAGCTGGTCAAGGACTGGCGAACCGACCGGGCGCTGCGGCGCCTCGAGGCGCTCCTCCTCGTCGCCGACCGCGAGCGAACGCTCCTGCTGTCGGGGACGGGAGATCTCATCGAGCCGGACGACGGTACGATGGCGATCGGCAGCGGGGGCACCGCGGCGCTGGCGGCCGCCCGCGCGATGCTCGCCCACACCGACCTGCCGCCCGAGGTGGTGGCCAAGGAGGCGCTGCGGATCGCCGCCGGCCTCGACATCTACACCGGAGGCGACCTCGTCTGCGAAACGCTGGACGGCGGGGAGGAGTGAACGTGGTCTTCTACATGCCCGGACGTCCGGAGCGGACGCGCCTCGGTGACGCGCTTCCGGCACCCGGCGTCGATTCGCTGACCCCGTCCCAGGTCGTGGCCGAACTCGACCGGTTCATCGTCGGTCAGGAGGAGGCCAAGCGCGCGGTCGCGATCGCGCTCCGGAACAGGTGGCGGCGCCGCCAGCTTCCGCCGGCGCTCGCCGAGGAAGTGCTACCGAAGAACATCCTCATGATCGGGTCGACCGGCGTGGGGAAGACGGAGATCGCCCGGCGGCTCGCGCGCCTGACCGGCAGCCCGTTTCTCAAGGTCGAGGCGACGAAGTACACCGAGGTGGGTTACGTCGGCCGGGACTGCGAGTCGATGGTGCGCGATCTGGTGGAGGTGGCGATCGACCAGGTCCGGCAGCAGCGGCGGCGCGACGTCGCCGCCGCCGCCCAGCGCGCGGTCGAGGACCGGCTGCTCGACGCGCTCGCCGCGGGCCGGATCTCCGGGGAGGGCCGCGAGCGTCTCGAGGCGCGCGAAGCGCTCCGGCGCCGGCTCCGCGCCGGAGAACTCGAGGCCGAACCGGTGGAGATCGAGGTCCGCGCCGCCTCGCCGCCGGCGTTCAAGATCGCCGGCGCGCCGGGCCTGGAGGAGATCGACATCAAGCTCGGCGAGATGATGCCGGGACTGTTCGGCCCGCGGACGACCCGCCGCCGGATGAGCGTGGCGGAGGCGCGGAAGGCGCTCCAGCGCGAGGAGGAGGACCGCCGTCTGGACGCCGAGGAGATCGCCGCGGAGGCGATCCGCCGCGTCGAGGAGACGGGGATCCTGTTCATCGACGAGCTGGACAAGATCGCCGGGCCGGACGCCGGCTCCCACGGTCCGGACGTCAGCCGCCAGGGGGTGCAACGCGACCTCCTCCCGATCGTGGAGGGAACGATCGTCCAGACCAAGCACGGTCCGGTCAGGACGGACCACATCCTTTTCATCGCCGCCGGCGCCTTCCACGTGTCGAAACCGTCCGATCTGATTCCGGAGCTGCAGGGGCGTTTCCCGATCCGCGTGGAGCTCCAGCGCCTGACGCGGGAGGACTTCGAGCGGATCCTCCTCGAGCCGGAGAACTCGCTCATCCGCCAGTACCAGGCGCTGCTGGAGGTGGACGGCGTCGAGCTGTCCTTCACCAGGGAGGCGATCGCCGAGATCGCTCGGCTGGCCGACGAGATCAACCGGCAGACCGAGGACATCGGCGCCCGGCGGCTGGCGACCGTCCTCGAACGCCTCCTCGAGCCGAAGCTGTTCGACGCCCCGGACCGCCTCCAGGGGCGGTGCGAGATCGACGCCGACACGGTCCGGCAGGCCCTCCAGGACGTGGTGGCGAAGACCGATCTCGCGCGCTACGTGCTGTGAGCCCACGCCTGCGGCGGTTCCTCGCGGTGCTGTGCGGTCTCGTCGCCGCCGGGTGCGGCCACCGGGCCCGGCCGCGGCCGCCGCGGCCGCACATTCCCGAAACCCCGGCCGGGGTGACGTGGCGGCTCCGGGGAGATCGGCTCGAATTCGCCGCCCGGGTCACCCCCGCGACGCTCGGAGGCCGACCCCTCCGGCCGCCGGCCGAGCTGGTGCTCCTGGCGTTGCCCGTCGCATCGCCGGAGAAGGCGAGCGGCTGGAACGTGCCCGAGCGGGCTCGCGAGTACCTTCGCTCGGCGGAGGAGCATCCCGTCGGAGCCGCACCCGGGGACGGACCCGCGTGGGTGGAAGGGGCGATCGACCTCGCCCGCCTCGGCGACGCTCCCGCTTTCGTGGTGGCGCTCGCGGTGCGCGACCGCGCCTCCAGGTCGCTCCCCTCCGACCGGGTGCCGCTGGTGCCGGCCGCGCCGCCGCCGGCTCCTGCTGCGTGCCGCCTCGTGCCTCGCGAGGAGGGCGTCGAGATCGCCTGGCGCCTGGACGAGGGGGAGGCCGGTCCCGATCTCGTCGCGAGGGTCTACCGGGTCGACGGCCCTCCCGGACCGGAGCACTGGAGCGCCGTCGCCGAAGGCCCGATCGCCGCTGGATCGGTGATCGACCGCGCCGTGCGGTACGGCGAGAGGCCCGCCTACGAGATCGTCACCGGCCGGCCCGACGGGGGCGTGCCGCAGGAGTCTTTCGCGGTCTCGTGCGGCGCCGTCGCCTACGAGGACCGGTTCCCCCCGGCGCCGCCGCGCGACCTGGACGCGGTGGCGCAGGCGGGAAGGATCAGGATCTTCTGGCGGGCGGGCGGTTCTCCCGACGAGGCGCGCGTCCTGATCGAGCGCCAGGAGGAAGGGGAGGGCCGCTTCGAGCCGCTGGCCGCCGTCCCGGCCCCCGATTTCTTCTACGAGGACCGGGCGGTCGAGCCCGGGCGGCGGTACCGCTACAGGGCCGCGGCCGAGGATGCGGCGGGCAACCGGTCGGCGTACGCGGGGCCGACGGACTGGCTCGCTCCGCGACCGCCCGCGGGGACGGAGCCGTGAACGTCTGGCCTTTCTGGAAGATGACGGGGGCCGGCAACGACTTCGTGGTCGGCGACGACGACCCGCCGCCGCCGCTTTCGCCCCCGGAACTCGCCCGGCGGGTCTGCGCGCGAAGGTCGGGGATCGGTGCCGACGGGCTGCTGCTCGTCGGGCGCGGCGATCCGGTCCGAGTGCGCTACTGGAACGCGGACGGCAGCGAGGCGGCCTTCTGCGGCAACGGGGCCCGGTGCGCCGCGCTGTACGCGGTGCGCCGAGGCCGGGCCCGCTGGCCCGCGCGGCTGGTCCTGGGCGGCCACGAGTACGAGGCCGCGCCGGATCCGCGGGGCGTGCGGATCAGCGTGGATCCCCCGGCGAGAGGGCCGATCGTGACGGTTCGGGCCGCCGGCGCGCTCCGCGCGGGACGTCTCGTCACCGCGGGCGTGCCTCACGTGCTGTTCGAATCGCCGGCCGTCGAGACGGAGAACCTCGCCGAGCTGCGCGGCGCTCTCGCGGCGGCGGACGCCGAACTCGCGGCCCGGGCGAACCTCACCGTCTACGCGATCACCGGCCCCGGGGCCGCCCTCGTCCGCACGCTCGAGCGCGGCTCGGGAGAGACCCTCGCTTGCGGGTCGGCGGCGCTCGCCGTGGCGGCCGTGCTGCTCGGCGGCGGCGAGACCTGCCGCGTGGTCCCTCCCTCCGGCCTCCCCCTGTTCGTTCGCCGGAGGGCGGACGGCCGGCTCGATCTCGCCGGGGAGGCGCGTCTCGTCTATCGGGGTGAATGGCTGCCCGGGGAGGACTGAGCCCTCCCGGATCGACGCCGGGTGCCCGCCAGGACCCCCGCGAGCACCAGCGCCCCGCCGGCCAGCTCTCTCGGACGCACCGGCTCGCCGAGGAGGGCGGCGAACACGGCCGCCCAGACCGGCTCCGTGGCGAACAGGACGGCCGCGCGGCTGGCGGAGGTGCGGCGCTGGCCGTACGCCTGGAGCGCGAAGACGAACGCTGTCGCCACGGCGGCGAGGTAGGCCAGCGCGCCGAGCGACACCGGCCCGGGGACGAACCGGGGCCGTTCGAGGCAAGCGGCGGCGACGATCGAGAAGGCGGCGCAGGCGGCGATCTGCTGGAACAGGAGCCGCCGGGCCGGGACCACGCCGAGAGCGGCCGTCAGACCCGCGATCTGCACGGCGAACAGCAAGGCCGCGCCGAGCGTCATGAGGTCGCCCCCGGCCGCT